>CAZFJB010000281.1:0-1931 GCA_964519775.1 uncultured Oscillibacter sp. | reverse complement strand
GTGACGAGGCCGGTATCAAGTCCGCCACCATCATGATCGAGGGCGAGAACGCCTACGGCTACCTGCGCGGGGAGCACGGCGTCCACCGCCTGGTCCGGGTCTCCCCCTTCGACGCCAACGCCCGGCGGCAGACCTCCTTCTCCTCGGTGGAGATCATGCCCGACTTGCCTGAGGACGTGGAGATCGAGATCCGGCCCGAGGACATTGAAATGCAGGTTTACCGCGCCTCCGGCGCCGGCGGCCAGCACGTCAACAAGACCTCCTCCGCCGTCCGCCTGACCCACAAGCCCACCGGCATCGTGGTGGCGTCCCAGCAGGAGCGCAGCCAGTTCCAGAACAAGGACAACTGCATGAAGATGCTGCGGGCCAAGCTGCTGGAGCTGAAGGCGCAGCAGCACGCGGAGAAGATCTCCGACATCAAGGGCGTTCAGATGAAGATCGAGTGGGGCAGCCAGATCCGGTCCTATGTGTTCATGCCCTACCAGATGGTGAAGGACACCCGCACCGGCCACGAGACCAGCAATATCGACGGCGTGATGGACGGCGATCTGGACGGCTTCCTGAACGCATATCTGACCCAGCTTGCCACGGGCGAATTGAAGAAGTAAGCTGCATATCGCCCTCCGGGGCGATATGTTTTTGCGATTGACAAATTTGACACAATGTTGCCCCGCGCCGCGGGGGACGGCTCCTTGGAAAGGCAGGTACTTGAATGGAAGAAAAGAATCCCGCCGCGGGCGCGGTGCCCGCGGAAAACAAAATGGGCGTCATGCCCGAGGGCAAGCTGCTGGCCAGCATGGCGGTCCCCATGATGATCTCCATGCTGTTTCAGGCTCTCTACAACATTGTGGACAGCGTGTTCGTGGCTATGCTCAGCCAGGACGCCATGAACGCCGTGTCCCTGGCGTTCCCGCTGCAAACGCTGGTCATCGCTGTGGCCGGTGGTACCGGTGTGGGCATGAACGCGCTGCTCTCCCGCTCTCTGGGCGAGAAGAAATTCGACCTGGCTGACCGGGCAGCCAACACCGGCATTTTCCTGAGCCTTTGCAGTGCTGTGGTGTTTGCTCTGATCGGCCTGCTTCTGGGGCGGCCCTTCTTCATGTTGCAGACGAAGAATCAGGTCATTGTAGATTACGGCGCGGATTACATTGCTGTGTGCCTGGGCCTGTCGGTGGCGGTGTTCATGCAGGTGTGCATGGAGCGTCTGCTCCAATCCACGGGCCGTACCAGCCTTTCTATGGTGACTCAGATCATTGGCGCGATCACGAACATTATCCTGGATCCCATTTTGATCTTTGGCTTGTTCGGCGCACCCCGGATGGAGGTGGCTGGCGCGGCCATTGCTACGGTCATTGGCCAGATCCTGGCAGCCACCACTGGTATCATCCTGAACGTGAAATGCAATCCGGAGATCCATATCCATGCCAAAGAAATCCGGCTGGACAAGCATATTGCGGGGGAGATCTACAAGATCGGAATTCCCTCTATCATTATGCAGTCCATCGGTTCCATCATGACCTTCACCATGAATCGGATCCTCATCTCCTTTACGGAGGCGGCTACGGCGGTGTTCGGCGCGTACTTCAAGCTGCAAAGCTTCGTTTTCATGCCGGTCTTTGGCTTGAATAACGGCATGGTGCCCATTGTGTCCTATAACTTTGGCGCGGCCCGGCCTGACCGGGTGAAAAAGACCATCAAGCTGTCGGTCATCGTGGCGATCTCTATCATGACGGTGGGCTTTGTGCTCTTTGAGAGTATTCCGCAGATTCTGCTGGGGATGTTCTCCCCCTCGGAGGAGATGCTTGCCATCGGTGTTCCGGCGCTGCGGATCATCGGTTTCCATTTCCCCATCGCGGGCTTCTGCATCATTGCCGGTTCCGTGTTCCAGGCCATCGGCAACCCGGTCCACAGCCTCATCAACGCCATCTGCC
>CAZFJB010000280.1:0-1933 GCA_964519775.1 uncultured Oscillibacter sp. | reverse complement strand
ATGACCGCCACCCGCGTTTCCACAGCTTCCACGGTGTGTTCCTCCTTCATAACAGTAAATCCCCCCTGCCGTTCGGCAGAGGGGATGCAATATCACATCTTCCTCATCTTACAGTTCGGAGCTTCCTCACCGGCAGAACGGAGCAATATAGGGCGGGTCGCCGGGCAGAAATACTTTCCGGAGACAAGTTCAACATAGCATACCCCTCCCGCCTTGTCAAGGGGCACCCTTCCCGGAAGCGGGCGGATGCGGTATGCTCCAAAGTGGGCTGAATCCGACAAGTCTCCCACACTGTTGTTTCGCCGGCCTCCGCCGAAGATGATAAGAAAGCCCTGTTGAATCAAACGGGAGACCCGGTCGGGTCTCCCGTTTTTGATCCATCTTTTATATGCCGCAGGGCTTATAGGCGGAGGTCAGCACCTGCTCAAAGGCCGGGGCGTCCGGCATTTCGATGCGCTGAAGGATCTGCTCGCCGGCGGCCTCGCCCAGCTTTTCCACCGGCTGGACGATGCAGTCCATCTGGCTGGAATAAAGGTGGTTGATATTGGAATCATAATCCACAAAGGTGACCAGGTCGATGTCCTTCCCAAGTCTCAGCCCCTGTTCATGGAGGTAGATCACCGTCTCCGAGGCCATGAGGCCCTGGGTCACCACGATGGCGTCGCACTTTTGCTCCAGCAGCTCGTCCAGACACTTCTGGGCGCTGTTTTCCATGGAGTTGCCGTATCGGATCAGCGCCTCATCCTGGGGCAGACCGCAGTCCGCCACCGCCGAGCGGTAGGCGGCCACACGCTCCTTGGTGGATGAGAGCCGGGGGATACCGCCGATGATGCCGATCCGCTTGTCTCCCTTGCCGGCCAGGCGGCAGACGCTGCGGTAGATGGGCTGGAAGTTGGACACGGACACCGAGGGGAAACGCTTGGTCTCAAAGGTGCGGTCCACCAGCACCACCGGGAACCCGGCGGGGATCAGACTCTCAAATTTGGAAAAATCCTCTATGGTGCTGGCGATCAGCAGCCCGTCCACCAGTCCGGCGGAGAGCAGGCGGATGTTGGTCTCCTCCCGCTCCGGGCTTTCCTTGGTATTGGCGATGATAAGATGGTAGCCATGGGCGGAGAGATAGTTTTCCACCGCCTCGATCATGGTGGCGAAAAACTTATTGGAAATATCGGGCACCACAAAGCCGATGGTCTTTTTCTTGCCGGTGCGGAAGCTCCGGGCGGAGGCGTCCGGCGTGTATCCCAGCTCCGCGATGGCCCGGTAGACCTTCTCCTTGGTCTCGCCGGAGACATAGCGGGTGGAGTTGATGGTGTGGGAAACGGTGGCCGTGGACACACCGGCCAGCTTCGCCACATCACTGATGGTCACCTTCATATACTTCACCTCTTTACGCAAGACTTTTCTGTTTGCGCAATCATTTTCATTTTACAGTATACCCCCCGATTTTCCGCGCGTCAAGTCTCTTTCCGGGAATGGGGTCACTTTTTTGTCAGATTTCAATGGTTGCTTTTCTGTTTTCACCAATTTTTTCGCAGAAGGTTATGCAAAATGCTGATTGCCATTTTTTGCGGGCTATGCTAATATAGGAACGGCGAATAATCGTTTGCGCAAACGATTCTTTATGATTTTCAACGCTGTAAAGTCTGAAAGGAGCTTTCTTATGATCACTAAGATCGGTATCAATGGTTTTGGCCGCATCGGCCGTCTGACCTTCCGCGCCGCCCTGACCCACGAGGATGTGGAAGTCGTGGGAATCAACGACCCCTTCATGAACCCCGAGTATATGGCCTATATGCTCAAGTATGACTCTGTTCACGGCAAGTATCCCGGTACTGTGGAGTATGACGAGAAGAACCTGATCGTGGACGGCAAGAAGTACCCCGTCTTCACCGCTCTGGAGGTCAAGGACATTCCCTGGGCTTCCGTCGGCGCT
>CAZFJB010000279.1:0-1937 GCA_964519775.1 uncultured Oscillibacter sp. | reverse complement strand
GCCATCTTCACGGCCTTTTCCACCACCATGCTCACCAGCTCCTGGGGAGAGGCCACGATGATGATGCCGTCCAGGGGGATGGACTGGAACACGGAGAGGGACACATCGCCGGTTCCGGGAGGCATATCCACAAACAGGTAATCGCAGTTCCAGAGCACGTCCGTCCAGAATTGCTGGACCACACCGGAGATGACAGGACCACGCCAGACAACGGGATCGGTCTCGTTTTCCAGCAGCAGATTCACGGACATCACCTGGATGCCGGTCTTGGAATCGACAGGCAGCAGGGTGTTTTCGTAGCCGGTGGCCCGGTCGTGGATGCCGAAGGCCTTGGGGATGGAGGGGCCGGTGATGTCGGCGTCCATCACGCCCACCTGATAGCCCCGGCGGCGCATGGTGACGGCCAACTGGCTGGTGACCATGGACTTGCCAACGCCGCCCTTGCCGGAGACGACACCGTAGACCTTGCCCACATGGGCCTCGGGATGATGCGCCTTCAGAAGGGACTGCGGCGTCTGACGCACACCGCAGCTCTCGCCGCAGGTGGAACAATCATGGGTACATTCGCTCATAATGCTGAATTCTCCTTTTCCTGTTTCTGGGGACCCATACAATATGGGATGACATATTAAATCTTATCTTATACCTTTGGCACCGGTTCGTCAACACCCGGCACCGGAGGGGGTCGAACACTGGATAGAGACCTCCGGATCACCGGCGAAGAAGGCGGCCTCCCGGCTGTGGCAGGTGAAGAGCAGGATCTGCCGGTTCCGGCTCTCCTCCTTCAGCCAGCGGAGGGCGGCGGCACAGCGGGTATCGTCAAAATTGGCCAGCGCGTCGTCCAGAATGATGGGAACTTCCTTCTCCGGGGGCAGCACCAACTGGCAGATGGCCAGTCGGGCGGCCAGATAAAGCTGGTCGGCGGCGCCGGCGGAGAGGAGCTGGATGTCCCGGTCCATCAGATCTCCGGCGGGCTGGGCGGTGAGATGGAAGCTGCGGTCCAGGGCGGCGCCGGTGTAGCGGCCGTCGGTCAGTTCCCGGAAGATCTCCGCCGTCCGGCGGCTGAGCTGGGGGGAGAAGCGGTTCTGGATGGCGGTGTTGGCGTGATCCAGCGTGTCCATGGCCAGGCGCAGGGCGTCATATTCCTCCTGCGTCCGGCAGATCTGCTCCGTCAGGGTTTCGGCGGAGGATTCCAGCTCGGCGGGGTCCCCCATGGCGTGAAGCTGGCCGGAAAGGCGGTCTGCTGTGGACTGGGCGGCAGAGAGTTGAGCCTGGACCCGGGCCAGTTCGGCAGCAGTTTCCGCCCGGTCACGGGCGGGGGGAGGCAGCAGTTCTTCGTGGCCAAAGGAGGTGATGCCCTGGCGCTGGAGAAATTCCTGGCGGGTCCGGGCCTCCGCGGCGGCAGCCTGGGCCTCTGTCAGGGCCTTCCGCCGCTGGGCGGCGTGACGCAGGACCTGATCGGCGGTGGGGATGTCAAAGGCGGCAGGAGCGAAGCGGCGGACTTCCAGCAAAATAGCCTGCTCATTGGTAGTCAGGGAAGCGTACAGCGCGTCGGCAGTGGCGGTTTTGGCGTTGACCTCCGCCTGGGCGGCGTCTCTGGTTTCCGCTAATTTTAAATAGGTGTCCGCCAGAGCGGTGATCTCCGTCATGTCAGCGGTGCCGAAGCGCTTTTGCAGGGCGGCGTTTTGCGCGGTACTTACAGCATGACAGCGCATCTGATGGGAGACGATGACGGCGGCCGCGGTGATGACAGCGAAAATCATCCATGGAATGGCTCTCATCCAGCCGGTCAGGTAAATGCTGTAGCGGGAGAAGGCAAAGCCGGTAGTCCCGGCGGCGATAACCAGCATAATGAAAAAGACGGCCAGAGACGGGAATACATTGAAGGAGACCTTTGGCGGAGTGTCCGCTTCTTTGCGGGCTTCCTCCGGCGTCTG
>CAZFJB010000278.1:0-1938 GCA_964519775.1 uncultured Oscillibacter sp. | reverse complement strand
CCGCATAACGGTCATGTATCTTTTATGACACCTCATCTCGCCCCTTTGGGGCAACCGATGAGGATGTCAGGTATCATAGTCTGTGACTATGATACGATCCAGACGATCAGGCATCCGCCCCCCACCAGCAGAAAAACAGCGCCGCCAATGCGGGTGTGGACTTTGTACCATTCGGACGGCTCGCCGGAGCCGCTGTTTTTCCAGCTCTCCGTGATCCGGTATACCGCCTCAGGGAAGCACAGCATCCCCAGTCCCACCGCCATGACAAACAAACTGCCCAATACGACCATAGTTTCTCCCCTCAAAAGAACATCCCCATAAACCCATCCGGCCGTTCCTGCGCCTGATTCCAGACCTCCACGAACAACTGCCGGGGGATGCTCCGCGCATCCACCTCACCGGGCACATTCAGCGCCCGCGGATCCTCCGGGAAGGGGAGGGGATCTAACACTTCTTCCTGTCCCCGGTCACCGCCATAGGCAAAGCAGAGACCGCCGGGATAAAACTCCACCCGCCGGGTCTCCCGGCGTGCGCTGTCCAGCTCGGAGTAGATGAAATTGGGCTCATCCTCCTCAAAGCGATGATATTCCTTTACGACATAGTCCATCCCGATCCTCCTCCAAATTCCTCAATGGCGTGCCGCTCCGCCTCCACGCTGCCTTGGGCAAAGCCATTCCGGCCGCCGCCCCGGCCATGGAGGGCCGTGTTCATGGCCCTTACCAGGGCGCTGATGTCCTGCCCGTCAGCACGGCAGAGGGCGTAATTATAATGGCCGCTCTCTCCGGCGAATACCGCCGCCAGACCGCCACAGGTCTTTGCCGCGGCATCCGCCAATTTCCGCACACTGTCCGGCTTCATGGCCGGCTGGAAAAGGAGCACATCTCCCTGTCCGGCGTGTTCCCGGGCAATGCCGTCGAATACCGTGCCTTCCAGCTCCGCCGCCCGCATTTTCAGGGTGGAAAGCTCCTCTTCCAGCCGCTCCACAGCGGCGGACGCGTCCACCGTTTTTACGCTGAGCCTCTGGCCGATGGCTCTGGCCTGCTCCCAGGCCCGGGAGAGATAGTCCAGCGCCCGCCGACCGCTGAGCATCTCGATCCGCACGCCCTCCCGGAACTTCTGCACCGAAAGGAACTTCACCAGACCCACCTGACCGCTTCGCAGCACATGGGTGCCGCAGCAGGCGCAGCAGTCCGCCCCGGGGAACGCCACGATGCGCACATCGCCTTCCAGCGCCTTTTTGCTCCGGTAGTCGATGGTCTTCAGCTCCGCTCCCCGGTGGAACTGAATGTCGATGGGATGATCTTCATAGATATACCGGTTGGCCCGGGCCTCGATGGCCAGCAGATCCTCCCAGGAGATCTCTGCGTTGAAGTCGATGGTCACCATGTCGGTACCCATGTGGAAGCCCACGTTGTCGCACCCGAACTGCCCGCAGATCATCCCGGAGCAGATATGCTCGCCGGAGTGCTGCTGTATGTGGTCAAACCGCCGCTCCCAGTCGATCTGCCCTGTCACAGTTTTCCCGATCTCCACAGCGGACTCCACATTGTGGAAGATCACGCCGTCTTTCTCATGGACATCCGTCACGGCCACGCCGTCCAGCTCACCGTGATCCGCCGGCTGACCGCCCCCCTCGGGATAGAAGGCCGTCCGGTCCAGCGTCACGATATAGCCGCCTTTTCCCGGCTGGCAATCCAGCACCGTGGCGGTAAATTCCCGCATAAATGGGTCCTGATAGTAAAGCTTTTCCGTTTCCATGTGGAAAATTTTCTCCTTTTTACGATATTGTCACGATGAACCGCCACACCGGCTCCATGAGCCACAGGCCCAGCAGCGCCGAGCAGACGTTGGCCGCCAGAGCGTAGCCCACGGCCCGTCCCCTGGAGTGCTCCGTCAGCCATTTTCGGTACAGCACCGCCTCCACGATGGCAATAACTA
>CAZFJB010000277.1:0-1942 GCA_964519775.1 uncultured Oscillibacter sp. | reverse complement strand
CCCGTCAGCACCAGCTCCCGGAATCCTTCCTGTTCCAGACGCCGCGCTTCCGCAACAGCCGTTTCGATGGGCAGAGAGCGCACCGGTCCCCGGGCATAGGGGATGATGCAGTAGGTGCAGAAATTGACGCAGCCGTCCTCGATCTTCAGCATGGCCCGGGTGCGGCCCTCCATGCCGCCGGCGGGCAGCACCTCAAACACCCGGCGCTCAAAGGACTTGTCAATGGCCTCAAGATGCCGCTTGGTCTCCACCGCCTCTTCCAGCAGGGTGATGAACCCCTCCCGGTCGCCGGTGCCGGCGATGAGGTCTACATCCAGCTTGCGCACATCCTCCACATGGGTCTGGGAATAGCAGCCGCACACCGCCACCACCGCGCCGGGATGCTGCTTCTGGGCCCGGTGGATCACCTGGCGGGACTTCTGGTCGCTGACCGCAGTGACGGAGCAGGTGTTCACCACATAGGCGTCCGCCTCCGCGGAAAACTCCACCACCTCATGGCCTTTGGCCCGGAGGGTCTGCTCCATGGCCTGAGTCTCGTATTGATTCACCTTGCAGCCAAGGGTATAAATGGCGACTTTCATAGGTTCTCCTTGCGTTTTACCAACTTTTCTTCTATAATGAAGTGTTGTACCATCACAGTTTCGTCAGGGACAGCCCTGACAGGCCGTTTTTGCGTTTTCCCTATTATACGTTGATTTTCTAAATCAGGCAAGTCCTGATTCAAGGAGGTTTTCCCATGATCTATCTCGATCACGCCGCCACCACCCCGGTGCCCCGGGCGGTGGCAGACGCCATGTATGAAGTTTTGACAGAGCAGTTTGGCAATCCCAGCGCCCAGTATCCCATGGGTGTGGAGATGAAGCGCCGGGTGGAGGCATGGCGGGCCACAGTGGCCCAGGCGCTGGGCTGCGAGGCAAAGCGGCTTTATTTTACCTCCTGCGGCACGGAGGGAGACAACTGGGCCATCCGGGCTGCCTGCTGGCAGAACCGCCGGTTGGGCCGCCACATCGTCACCACCGCCGTGGAGCACCACGCCGTGCTCAACTGCTGCCAGCAGCTCAAGGATGAGGGCTGGGAGGTCACGGAGCTGCTGCCGGATCAAAACGGCGACATTTCCGCCGAAGCCGTTCTGGCCGCCGTGCGGCCGGACACGGCGCTGGTATCCGTGATGATGGTGAACAACGAGCTGGGAAACATCTATCCCATTGCCGACATCGCCCGGGGGCTGAAAAAGGTCAACGACAAGACCCTGCTCCACACCGACGCGGTACAGGGCTTTTTGAAGGTCCCCTTCTCCGCCAAGACCCTGGGGGCGGACTTCATCACCCTCTCCGGCCACAAGATCGGCGGCCCCAAGGGTATCGGCGCGCTGTATATCGGCGAGCGGGTCCGCAATCCCCGGCCGCTGCTCCCCGGCGGCGGCCAGGAGATGGGTCTGCGCTCCGGCACGGAGGCCACCGCCCAGATCGCCGGTTTTGCCAAAGCGGTGGAGCTGCGGACGGAGCGTCTTGACGAAACGCTGCGGCATATGGCGGAGATCAAAACCTATGCCGTGGAAAAGCTGACGGCCATCCCGGATCTCCAGCGCATCGGCGACGGCGCGGCCCCCCATGTGCTGTCCGTTTCTCTAGCGGGCTGGCCCAGCCAGAATATTGTAACGGATCTGGGCAGCCAGGGCATCTGCGTCTCCGCCGGTTCCGCCTGCCACCAGGGCAAGGCCAGCCAGGTGGTGGCGGCGCTGAAACTGCCCAAGCGGGTGGCTTCTGGTGTCATCCGCCTGAGCTTCGGGCCGGAGACCACCTTTGATGAGATCGACGCCTGCGCCGATGCCCTGCGGCGGCACCATGACAAACGGATGCCTATGCTCTAACTCCTCGCAATCTCCGCATCCTTCGCTTTCGCCTTTCGGCAAGGTCTCAGACACAACGCGCAGGAACGTTCC
>CAZFJB010000276.1:0-1950 GCA_964519775.1 uncultured Oscillibacter sp. | reverse complement strand
GGGGTGGCTGTCCTTGTCTTGTTTTGTTATTGCTTCTCTACCACACATGAGCATTAGCCCCAGGATTGTCATTGCCATACCCCTCTAAAAGATTGATTGCTCCCCAAATGCCGAGACCTGCACCGAGTGCAACCACTAATGTCTGCAATACTGAAATTGCGGAATTAAAAAATGCCATATAAGTGTCCTCCTTAAAATAGAAAAAAGATTTTCTCTTCTCCGCCTGTGTACATCAAACGGTTCCAAGCATGAAAAATAGCCAGATAGCTGGTGATCAGGCAGCGTCCTGGCTATGTAAAAGGCAGTTCACACTGCCTTCGCTCACTTACATGACATCTTGATCAGGAAGAATCCCTCTTCAAAATTTATTTTGTGATCATTACATTTCATCAGCGATATGATCCAAAGAATCAGACACATACCGCAAAATTCTATATAATCCAGCCTTTCCTAACTGATGAGCTAAAAATTCCGGAACATCATTGATTGCTTCTGCAACTAACGCTAATGCTTTTATTTTTTCTAATTCCAATAATTCCTTGACTCCAAAATCCATCTCAAATATTTCCTGATAACGTTCTAATTCTTCGCCTAAACGTTCCGGTTCCAAGTGTCTCTCAAAATGCTCTTTTCTGTCATATCCAACAAGATCAAATTCTGACATATTCATTTCCTCCCTTTGATTAAAAAAAGCCCTTCATGCTGCTATTCTTTTCAGCATAAAGGACTCTGCATCGTGAACATATTCTCAAGAAATTTTTCTGGAGAAAATTCACCGATCTTTAATTTTGTTTTGCTTTGCTCAAATTCATGGACACTCTCATAGATTGCATCACTGTTTTTTACTAGAAACAGCCAATACATTGACTGTAGCAGTTCTTCGGATGAAGAACAAATTGTCTGTGAAAACACAACTGGAGATACATTTAATATTTCTATAAGTTTCTTCATTGTTTTCTGCTTAGGTGTTCTGGCATTTTTTTCATACTGTGCAATACGAACATCCGCCTGATTTTCAGGATATCCGAGAAGCATCCCCAACTCTTTCTGCGTGAACCCTCGGCAACGTCGAACAAATTTTAATCTTTCTCCAAAAGATGTGTCTTTTATCCATCTTGTCATCCTATCATTTCCTCCTTATCGCGATGATCCATCTGCATCAACAACGATATATTCATCATTTGCCTTTAATCGTAGTTTATGATCTAAAAACTTTTCAATCTCAAACTCGTTCTTTTTATCATAGTCCGAAGTATACTTATAATTTGGATGTTTGGTCAAATCGTATTTATCCGAGAGAAATGGTCGAACTCCTCTTAGCTGCAAGATACATTTGCCTCCGTCAAGAACCGATAATTCATCAATGGACATCAAATCCTTCCCCAATTTTTGATAATTCAAAGAATGAGAAGTCTCTCTTCCACGACTCTCGCCAGTATTATAAGTATCTATCGTTTCCTTACCCAGTGCCTGATTTAACTCTTTCAGTGTGGTTGGTTCGGATCCACCCAGAAAAATACGCGAATCCATATTGCCAATGATGGTATCTGCATTGTCTTTGTAAATAGCTTTCAGCTGTGACTGAGCTTGCAATACAAGACAAGCTGAAATTTCACGACTTCGAATTGTTGCTACCAACTTTTCCAAGTTTGGAATCTGTCCAATATTTGCACATTCATCGATTAAACAGCGTACATGAACAGGAAGTCTGCCACCATACACATCATCAGCCTTTTCACAAAGCAAATTAAAAAGCTGCGTGTAAATCATAGAAATTAAGAAATTAAAAGTTGCATCTGTATCACTCATAATAAGAAACAGAGCTGTCTTTTTATCTCCCAACGTATCCAGTTCCAACTCATCATAGGCAGTAATCTCTCTAAGTTCCTGAATATCAAATGGAGCAAGTCTCGCACCACAGGAAATCAGAATCGACTTAGAAGTTTTGCC
>CAZFJB010000275.1:0-1969 GCA_964519775.1 uncultured Oscillibacter sp. | reverse complement strand
TAGAGGGAAACAAAGGACAGCAGATCGATGGGCGCTTCGAATACATAGAGCCGGTCACTGGTACCGGCATAGTGGAAGCTGTACCGTGGGTCACAGCCCTCCACATTGATCCGCAGAGAGTTGCCGCCGCTGTTCAGACTCCGCTTGTGGGCATGACGGGCGATGCCGTGTTCATCCTTTCCAACGAACACGGCATTGTGATACTCTTTCATTCCATCCTTGGATTTTTCACAGCTTTCGTAGATCAGTCCAGCACGGGCAAAGGCAGACAGAACTTCACGGTCAATGAGCCTTCGTTGGAGCAGATAGGCATACACCCGGCGCATATCGGTGTGAGCAGTTGGCAGAGCAAACTCTTTCTTCTCTGGCTCCTCCTGTTTTGCAGACCGCTCGATGACCGTCCCCTGCTCACCATCCAGAAGTCGGATGACGGCCTCCGGATAGGTGAGCCCATAATAGTTTCTGACAAAGGACACGGGGCCGCCGCCTTGTTCGATGGCGTGATCGTACCACTCACTGCCGCGCACGGTGATGCTGTGGTCGCTGGTCAGACGATACTCCGGTCCGGAGCGAACCAGCTTCTCGCCCTGCCGCCGCAGGAAGCCCACAAGGTCAACGGAAGCGGCACGCTGTTTCTGCTCATCGGTAAAGTGGATGTACGGCATTCTTGTTTCCTCCCTGGCAAAATAAAAATGAGCCATCGGCTCACTGCATCGTCATCTTTGGATCTTCATGGTCATCTGCTTTGTGACCGTGGGTAATCTTCTTCTCTTGGATCTGCTGGGCCAGCTTGCGGTCAGTGAACTGGTGCGTCTGAATCCTGGGCGGCGGATTCTCTTCGAAGATCCTGCCCATGTGCCGGAGCAGTTTCGTCACACACTGCGCCGGACGAGGTATCCAAGGTTCATCCTTACGCTCTTGTGCCGCAGTGCGGCTCTGGCTTGTGGCCTTTTTGTTCTCAGCTTGCTTCTCACTTCTGGGCGGAGCCTGTCCGGTGTCCGGTCCGGACTGCGGAGCGTCAGAAGCCACAGCTTCCTGCGTGAACTCAACTTTGTAATCTCCGAGGCGCACCGCTTCTTCGATGACCATGTTCTTGATCCGCCTGAGCTCGTTTTGCTGAGAGAGTGGCAGACGCTCCGGGAGCTTGTCGCTGTATGTCTGCAGCACTTCCTCCCGCATTTCATACCACAAATCGTATGCGGCTTTGACCCGCTCGTCTTTGGCAAGCTCGTCCACGATTTCATCCACAAGAGATTTCAGCGGTGCCTTCAGGTACCCATACTGCTTCTTGCCGGAGAGACCTTTAAGGGACTGAGCCAGTTCCTCCATGAGCTGCTCGATGCGGCTGCTCTCCATTTCGCCACTCTGCATCTGCACAATGAGATCCTTTAGCCGTTCCTCCGCATCCATCGTCAGCAGATTTCTCCGCAGAGTCTGCTCTGCGTATATCTCAGTCAGCTCCTGCCGGAAGATCTCCTTGGCCAGCATGGACTTGATCCCCTCGATCCCTTTGGTTGTAAGGAAGCCACTTTTCCCATCATCACTGTAGCAGACCATGTGGATGTGAGGATGCGTGGACTCGTTATGGAAAGCGGCGTACCACCGGAACTGATTCCACGGAATCCGCATCTGCTGTGCCATCTCCATGGCGCTGGCGCGGAGCAGGGATTGCCACTGTTCAACATTGTCGTACCCCATGCGTTGAGCATCCTCGCGTCTCAGAGAGATAATGGGAAGCCACACATTGCCCTTGTGATGAGCGACTGCAACTGCTACCTGTGAGAGCACCACCCTGTCATCCGACGCAGTGAAGAGCCCGTGAGTTTCCAACTTCTCTGTACCGGGACGCATGGCAATGTACTGTGTGTAGTTATTCAGCTTGGCGACCTTATCGTAGTTGTCCTCCATTGCGCGGGAGATGAACTCAGATGCGTTGCCGCGGGTCTGCTTTGACAAGTAGTCCTCGTAT
>CAZFJB010000274.1:0-1972 GCA_964519775.1 uncultured Oscillibacter sp. | reverse complement strand
TGATGCCGGCGGCCCGGGCGACCTCCATATCCTGACCCACGGCCCGCATATCCTGGCCCAGCTTGGTCTTGCGGAACCAGACGATGAACAGGCAGGCCACGGCGATGATGGCCAGGGTCAGCACAGGGATCTTCACGCCGCCCACAGTGATGGCGCAGAAGTTATCCAGGCTCTGGCGCATATTCAGAAGGCTCACGGTGCTGCGGATGCCGTAGCCCCGGGGGAGCTTCAGGGTGTCGTGGGCGATGGGGATAATGGAACCCATCAGGAACAGGACGATGAACTGATAGATACCGTCCATGAAATAGGAGATCATATAGCTGGCGATCATCTCCCGGCCCTTGGCCTTGTTCAGCAGCGTGCCGATCAGCACGCCCAGGGCCGCGGAGATGGGAATGGAGATGATGGCGGCCAGAATGAGACCGGGGATGCCCCAGACCTGCCAGTCGGCAGCGAAAATCAGACCGATCTGACCGGCCATGGCGCCCAGGGTCATGCCGAAGTTCATGCCCATGCCCGCCATCACGGGGATCAGCAGGCTCAGGATCAAAAAGGCGTTCCGGCCCAGACGGGTCATGACCTCATTGAGCAGATAGCTCAGCGGCAGACCGGACTGAGGGATGCAGTACGCGCAGATCACGATGAACATGATGGGCACGATGTTGTTGCCGGCGAATTTGCGCAGTGCCTTCAAAAAATCGCCGAAAGAGTGGATCTCCTTGAGGGCTTTGATAAAGTTCTTCATGCTTACTTCTTACCTCCCATCTTGCGGGTCAGGGCGTAGACGATCATGCCGTTGGAGACGATGATCCGGATGACCTCGCTGATGTCCAGGTTGATCATGGAGTTGATGACCGTCGGCGTCATGGTGACAAGACCTTGATAGAGGATGGTGCCGATGATGACGTTGGAGATGCTGGCCTTATTGACGCTGGCGCCGCCCAGCAGCACAGCCGCCACGGCGGGGAACGCCATCTTCAGCGGTGCGTTATAGAGCTGGATAAAGCCGAAACCCTGCTCATAGACCAGAATGCCCACAGCGCCCAGCCAGGTGGAGAGCACCACAGAGAGAAGGCGCATTTTGTCGATATTGATACCGGCGGCCTTGGCAAAGGCGGGGTTGGAGCCCACGGCGGTCATGGCGGTGCCGGTCTTGGTGTGCAGGAACACCCACACACAGAAAGCCAGCACAGCGAAGAACAGCAGTGCGCCGGTGGGGATCACCAGGTTGAGGCCGATCACGTTGAGGTCAATGGCCCAGGAGCTGGAAAGGACCTTATCATAGAATCCCTCCAGGGAGATGGTGGTCCGCAGGCCGTCACCAGAGAAGCCCCAGACCATGGTGGGACTCTTGTAGGGAAGCAGCAGCCACATCATGCACATGAAGGTGACCGCGGACATACCCACATAGGTGGCGACCATCATCTCGCCGCCCTTGATCTTGTTGAGCATCCAGCCGTAAGCGGCGCCCAGCAGCAGAGCGAAGGGGGTGGCGATAGCAATGGCCATGACAAAACTCATGACGCCGGTAAAGCCAAACTCAATGGAAAGGGTGGCACCCAGCAGGCCGGAGATGATACCCAGGGGCAGACCGAAGTTCAGGCCGCAGCCGGAGTGGATCATGGGGACCATGGCCAGCACCATCACGGCGTTCCAGCTAAAACGGTTGATGACATTGGAAATCTGGGTGGCCAGATCGTTGCCGGAGATCGGCGTCAGGATGAACATCAACAGCAGGAAGCCGGTGATGATAAGCCGTGCGGGGCCAAAGCTGTCGATCAGCCGGCGGAGCCAGTTGGTCTCAGCAAGCGTATTCGTTGTATTGCTCATTTCTGTCCTCCTTACTTTACCTGACTGACCATCAGAGAGCCGAAGGCCTCAGAGGACTCAGTGGCAGGCAGGATACCGGCGATCCTGCCGCCGGAGACGATGGCGATGCGGTCGCAGGTGGTGCGCAGCTCCTCCAGCTCAG
>CAZFJB010000273.1:0-1996 GCA_964519775.1 uncultured Oscillibacter sp. | reverse complement strand
TCAGCATGGAGTCAATGGGGATCTGCGAGTGAAACTCCTCGAACACCAGCACATCTTGACAGCGATAGGCGTCAAAGCGGACGCCGTTCCTGCCGCCGTAGTCGGTGATGCGGCAAATGCTCCGGGGGTTGTGGCGCTCAAAGATCCCCCAAGTCTTTCCCGCCCCGCTTGCGCCATAGAGATAGGTCACTTCCAGCCGCCTGTTTTCGGCGCTGTACTTTTCCTCCAAGATGGTCTGACGGAGGGTTTCGATCTCCCGCACCCGAAAAGCCAGATTGGGCTTGTCCTCGATGATTTCCATGGTGGACTTCCCGGCCCGGAGGTCTTGAATGAGTTTGAACATCTCCGGGGCTTCTTCCTCCTTTTCGGCTGGGAGATCGCCCCACTCCTCAAAGGTGCCGGGGACAGAGGTTTCCGCTTTCTCTGTATCGGCCCAGCGCCCCTCTTTGAGAATATAGGCCCGGTTGTCCCTTGCGCTCCCGTATGCTTTCTCGATATGCGCCGTTGGGAAACGGTTTTTGATGGTGGAGAAGCGCACCGGCGAGGGAGCACAGAAGAAGATGTGCGTGTGATACGTTCCTGTGGTCGCAATCTCGTCCGCCATGCAGAAATAGGAGGGAGAAAATCGGAGCAGGATCTCGGTGAGTTTGGCATGGTCAAGTCCGGCCTCGGCTGGGGGGTGTATCCCAATTTTCACCGCTCTGCGGTGTTTACACAGAATTTGGGATACACCCGGTATTTACTTTTCTTCGGCTCAATATATCATATGAAAAATATAGGAGATGCGTCCATATCTACAAGTGGAACTGTAATCGGCGGCGGTGAGAGTGTATCCCAAAACAAAGGTCCCTGCCTTTTCCCCGCCATTCAATATAATAAAGTCAAGGCCGCCTACCAACGGCGGCAAGCCGTATCCGCGAAACCGATCCGAATGGAGGATTTTCCATGAAATACATCCCCCCCTAAAAAAGTGAACACGATCGCCCTGGTGCTGCTTTTTGGCGGTGCCGCCATCGGCCTCATGGGCGCTTTGCTGGAGGTCACGTTCATCACCATCATCGGGATCATCGCCCTGTTGGGTTCCATCGGATTCCGCCTCATTTTTTACAGATGCCCCACTGCGGCAAATATCTTGACCGCAGCCGTGGGGACTACTGCCCCCACTGCGGCAAAAAGCTGTCCTGAAAAGCCGGTGATCCCCACGGATCACCGGCTTTTCTCATTCTATTTTTCACCCGACACCACTTCAAAGGTGTCCGCCATCGCTGCCAGCCGCGCGCCGTGGCCCTCTTCCGCCTCCAAAAAGTACCGCGCGGCGAGCTGATACGTCCCCATTTGACCGTCCGCCACGAAGTACAGCCGTTCCACCGGGGAATCCCAGGCCGCCCCATTGTCAGAGCGGAACATCACGCCCCCTAACGGCGCATAGTCTGTGATGTCAGAGACCGTCTCCCAGTCCGCCCATACCTTCTCCCTGGCGGCGGATGCCGCCGTTTCCGGCGTGACATCGGGCAGATGCCGGATCTCCAGTCCGCATGGCAGCAGTGTCCTCTGTCCGCCGCCAGTACAATTCGATGGTCCGCGCGTCCTCCATCGTATTCTCCTTTCTGTGGTAAGGTCCTCTGTCTCTATTGACGCAAACCGCCGCCCTATGGCACATTTTCCCCATTACGATTCGAGCGGGCGCACCTGACGATGCGCCCGCCCTGTTTTCTTCCTGATAACGCGGCCGCCTTACAGCGCCGCCATGGCCTCGTTGATGGCCTCCTCGCAAGTCCGCATGGCCAGAATGGTCCGCTCCATCAGCTCCTCCAGCGTCCACCCCAGCCGCTCCGCGCCGGTGGTGATGACCTCCCGGGAGCAGCCGGCGGCAAACTTCTTGTCCTTGAACTTCTTTTTCAGGGAGCTGACCTCCATATCAGACACGCTCTTGCTGGGCCGCATCCGGGCGGCGGCCCCGATCAGGCCCGTCAGCTCATCGGCGGCGAAGAGGACC
>CAZFJB010000272.1:0-2003 GCA_964519775.1 uncultured Oscillibacter sp. | reverse complement strand
TGGGCGGCACCTATCATGTGCCCCACGGCGAGAGCAACTATATGCTCTTCGGCGCCATCATGGACTACTATGACGCCAACAACCCCACCGGCGAGATCATGAAGTTCAAGGAGCTGGTGGCCCGCATCCTGGGCTGCTCCGTCGAGAACGCCATCCCCGAGATGAACGCTCTGCTGCAGCGCATCCTGCCTCTGCGTCCCCTGCGTGACTGCGGCTTCACCGAGGCCGACTTCAAGATCTTCCCCCAGAGCGTGGAGACCAACCAGCAGCGCCTGATGACCAACGCTTACTATCCCTTCGATCTGGAAAGCGAAGAGGCCATCTACCGCAAGTGCTACTAAGCATAAATCAGCAGCCGCGTGGACATTCGTCCACGCGGCTGTTCTTTTCGTCAAACTTCGGAAAAAACCGGAAGGGTCTTGCCCTTCCGGTTTTTCATGCCTTATTTCAGTCTCGTCCAGTCCTCGCTGGGGCGGCTGCCGGTGTAATCGTGGCCGTTGGCGGCCTCGATGACCTCGTAGTAGTGCCACGCGGTCTCCGGGTTATCCGGGAAATTCTTGACCGCCGGCAGCGAGCTCTTGGCGTCCACGCCCCGGTTCAGCACCCGGTTGATGATGGTCATGACCTGCGCCCGGGTGATGTTCTGATCCGGGCGGAAGGTGCCGTCGGCAAAGCCGTCGATCCACCCGGCGTCCACGGCGGTGGCGATGTAGTCATAGGCCCAGTGGCTTCTGGGCACATCGCTGAAATCGCACGCCGCATTCCGCACGCCCAGGAACCGGACCAAGATCGCCACGAACTGCGCCCGGGTGATGGGCGCGTCACCCCGGAAGGTACCGTCGCTGAAGCCGGAGATGTAGCCGCCGTTGGCCATGGTAGCCACCGCCGTCTCATACCAGGCGCCCGCCGGAATGTCGGTAAAGCTGTGGACATTCGTCTCGATCTCGCTCCGCCGCTCCGTGGTCAGCAGCCGGTAGAGGATCACGGCGGTCTGGGCCCGGGTGATGTTGGCGTTGGGCCGGATCAGCCCATCGGCAAAGCCCTGGGCATAGGCCACATGGTCCGTGCTGTTCAGATCCGCGGGGATATTGGAGCCGCTGGCGGTAAACACCGCCTCAATGGTGTGGTCCGCCCGCACATTTTTAAAGGTGTACGTGGTGACAGCCCCCACGTTTTTGCCGTCCACCAGCACTTTCAGCACGGCGCGGCCGCTGTCGGGGGTGATGGTATAGGTCTTGTTGGCCCCCTCGCTGACCCGCACGCTGCCCGCCGGTGCGATAGCGCCGCCGGTGCCCGCCGTGGCCCGGATCAGGTAGTCCGCCGCGTCGTCATCATCATCGCCGCCGTCGCCCATGGGGCCGGTGGGGCCGGTGGGGCCGGTGGCGGTATAGGTGTTCACGAAGGTCATCTTATTGCCGTCTGCGGGGGAAGCCAGATCATGGTCATAGTAAGTGGTGCCGCCGTCCACAGAGGGGGTGGTCTCATAAACGACAAGGCCCGAAGACGTTGAAGACGCGGGCGCATCGGCGAGCGTAAGGACCATGCTCATCGTGTGAGTTGACAGCGTGTCAGCGGTGAGCGCCATCACGCTGGGAACTGATTCGCCGCCGGTGGGAGTACCGCCGCCGGTGCCAGTGCCATCATCGGTGGAGGAACCACCGCCGCCGATGGGATCGTTGGGATAAGTGATGTAGTAGACCCGCTTATCAAATGTCCAGCCGCCGCCGTCAGTGTTCGCCTGCCGGACATAGATACCACCGCCGGCCTCGAAAAGCGCAACGATATCATCGTAGTCCGAGAGGAAATCTGAAGTGGTCAGTGTGCTGTTATTGCTACCAGCGTTGGGACTCGCAACAGAGCCGGAGAAATGACCGACAGAGGTGGAAAGAGCATTGTTAGAAAAGACCTCCAGCGTAATGCTGTCGGGATAGGACGCCGCGTTTTCCGGCATCGTCACCGTGAAGTCGATCTGAGGGCCATTGCCCAGCGTGAGGGTCAGGAGA
>CAZFJB010000271.1:0-2007 GCA_964519775.1 uncultured Oscillibacter sp. | reverse complement strand
GTAAAATGGGGTAGAGCAGGCGGTAATTGCTGCGGTAGCCATCGTCAAAGGTGATGAGGATGGGCTTTTCCGGCAGCTCTTCTCCGGCGGCCAGCTCCCGGGGCAGCACCGGTGTGTAGCCTAGGCGCAGGATGGTATCCAGATCAGAGCGGAATTTGGAGGGGGTGACGGTCATATCGTTGCACGCCTCCCCATCGGGGACCAGATGATGATACATCAGCACCGGCATGGGGGAGCGGTTAGGCTGGGGCAGGCGGTCAATGAAAACAGCGAGGAGGGTGCAGAGCAGGAGCATACAGATGGGGACTGCGGCGCGGCGGCAAGTCTGATTCATGATGCACTTCCTTTATACGGCAGGCTGCCGTTTTTGATCGTGGATCGTATGCGATATGGTACCCCGCCGGGGCGGGATACCATATCTTTTTATAGATCCTATTCTACCATATCAGGGGATGAATTTGTTGCGAAATCCTTAAATTTTTCAGGGAATATGACCTTGTGTCTTTGCGGCGCCTTCTGACGAGTCGGCCATAACGCCGCCGGTCAATTTGGCCCGTTACGCATCCCGGTCAAGCCAGGGTAAGGCATCGTAGCGCGCATCGGCAAACCATTCAAAGAAATAGTCGAAGGGCTGGTGATCAGGGTCAGAGGTCCTGCTCGCTGCCAGGAAGGCGTAAGTCTGCTCATGATAGGTGCAGTAGACCCGCTCCGGGGAGTACTCAAAGACCGTGAGGGTGATGTCCTCCTTGGCGGAGGTCAGGATCAGCCGGGAACTGCGTCCCCATACAGGGGTGGGCAGAACACCGGTGTCCGCCCAGTAAAAGCTGTCGGAAAAGGCGGCGACAGCTTCCTTTGCGGGATCGTGAGTGAAGGTGAAGTCACTGCTGTTGGGGGAGTCCCAGAAGGACAGCCGGATAGTCCCCTCCGCCGTCAGGGCGTTTAAAATGGTCTGGACCTGGGCGGCGGCCTCGTCGGCGTGGGCCTCCTGCAGCAGGATGTCGAAAGCGGCGGCCTCCCGCTCGTCCAGAGGATGGGCGGCGCTCTGCCGGATGGTGTGCAGGGCCTGGATGCCCTGAATGTAAAGGGCCTGCTCATAGCCGTCGCTGGATGCGCCGCTGTCCTTCTGATACGCCCAGAGCCGGCGGCAGAGGGCCCGCTGCTCCATCTCCTCCATCTGCGCCAACTGGGTGATAAACTGCCTGGGGCTGCTGCGGAACAGGTTCAAAAGCTGCTCGTCCGCCGCATCGGCCAGGTTAAAGAATCCCAGCTCCACTGCCCAGGCGTCCATCTCGGCATCAAATGTCTCTGAGCCGGGGCCGCCGTCGTTGATCATCCGCGTTTCCAGGAAGGTCCGCTGGCCGTCCTTTTCCAGGAAGAACAGGTAGTAGCAGTAAGGGTAGCCGATCATGCACCAGGCGTCCTCGGCGATGTAGCTGCCGCCGGCCAGCATGACTTTGGCGGGAGCCTGAGCGTGGAACTCATAGTTCATGTTGTAAACGGAAATGCTGGCCCCGCTGTAGTCGTAAGAGGTCTTGTAGGTCAGGGACTCAATGCGCCAGTCATCCAGCTTGGCGTCGCTGAGCCAGTCATCCTGCTTTCGGGTCTGATAATCTGCCAGCACAGCGGCCTTGGCCGCCGCCAGCACATCGTCAGGGACCTCCGGCGTGCCCACCACATGATCCGTGACGACCTTCTCCGTGGGCTTGTAGATCAGCAGACTGTCCTCATTCAGATAGACGTACCGGGTGAAGCTGGCGGATGCGGTGAAGCTCTGGGCATCGCTCTCATTCCACTCCGGCATGGCTGCCAGACCGGTGACGACCATGCGGCGGTAGTTGGAGTCCCAGTTGCCGCCCTCCCAATATTGCAGTTCCGGCCACGCCTCTTTCAGCAGGGCCTTGATGTCCGCCTCATAGAGCCAATCGTTCATGCCATCGTCCCGGCGGAAGAACACCTGCCCGGAGGTGCCGCTGGCGGCGCACAGCTCAACGATCCCGTCACCGTCCA
>CAZFJB010000270.1:0-2020 GCA_964519775.1 uncultured Oscillibacter sp. | reverse complement strand
TGAAGGTGGACCGGGAGGCCATCACGGAGATCGGCGCGGTGGTGCTGAAAAACGGAGAGGTGACGGAGCGGTTCCAGACATTTGTGAACCCCAACCGCCGCCTGACGCCGGAGATCATCGGCCTGACCGGCATCACCGATGAAATGCTGAAAGACGCGCCCCAGCTAAAAGAGGCGCTGACGGAATTTTTGAAATTTGTAGATGGGCGGCCTCTGGCGGCCCACAACGCGGAGTTCGACATCGGCTTTATCCGGGCCGGATGCAAGAAAGTAGGGCTGGACTTCGACCCCACCTATGTGGACTCCCTGATCCTTGCCCAAAACCTGCTGCCGGGATTGGGCAAATATAAGCTGGACATTGTGGCGGATCACCTGGATCTTCCGGCCTTTAACCACCACCGGGCCAGTGACGACGCCGCCACGGTGGGCTATATGCTGATCCCCTTCTGGAAAATGCTCCATGAAAAGGGGATCCACACCCTCCAGGCTGTCAATGGTGAGATGGAAAAGCTGCGGCCTCTGGGCAGCAAGTCCAACCGTTTCCCCAAGCACATCATCATTCTGGCCCGGAACAAGGTGGGTTTAAAGAATCTCTATCAGCTCATCTCCGCGTCCAACCTGAAATACTTCAAGCGGGTGCCTACCATCCCTAAAAGTGAGCTGATAGCCCACCGGGAAGGGCTGATCATCGGCTCCGCCTGCGAGGCCGGTGAGCTGTTCAAAGCCGTGGTGGATCACAAGGACTGGGAAGAACTCAAGCGCATTGCCTCTTTTTATGATTATCTGGAGATCCAGCCCCTGTGCAACAACGCCTTTATGCTTCGCAACGGCGACGCCAAGAGCGAGGAGGACCTGCGGGAATTCAACCGCACTATCGTCCGCCTGGGCGAGGAATTGGGCAAGCCTGTCTGCGCTACCGGTGACGTTCATTTCCGGGAGCCAGAGGATGAGGTGTACCGGCATATCCTGCTGGCGTCCAAAAAATTCCCGGATGCCAACGAGCCGCTGCCCATTTACTTCAAGACCACCCAGGAGATGCTGGAGGAGTTCAGCTATCTGGGGGAGGAGAAGGCCTATGAGGTAGTGGTCACCAACACCCGCCTGGTAGCGGATCAGATCGAGACGTTTGAACTGCTGCCCGCCGAGCTGTTCCCGCCCCGGCTGGAAAACTCCGAGGAGGATCTGAACCGGCTGGTGTGGGAAAAGGTCCACCGGCTCTACGGTGACGATCCGCCCCAGCTGATCGTGGATCGACTGAATGTGGAGCTGGGCGGTATTCTGGGCAAGTACGACGTGGTGTATATGTCCGCCCAAAAATTGGTGCAGCGCAGCAATGAGTGCGGCTATCTGGTGGGATCCCGTGGTTCCGTTGGCTCCTCGCTGGTAGCCTATATGTCCGGCATTACGGAGGTGAACTCTTTGCCGCCCCATTACCGCTGCCCCAACTGCCGCAACAGCGAATTTATTCTGGACGGCAGCTATGGCTGCGGCGCGGATATGCCGGATAAAAACTGTCCCGTCTGCGGCACGAAGTACATAAAAGACGGCTTTGACATCCCCTTTGAGACCTTCCTGGGCTTTGGCGGCGGCAAGGTGCCGGATATCGACCTGAACTTCTCCGGCGAGTACCAGGCCCGGGCCCATCGCCATGCCATTGAGATGTTCGGCGAGACCCAGGTGTTCCGGGCAGGCACCATCGGGACCCTGGCGGAAAAGACGGCCTACGGCTTTGTGAAGAAATATCTGGAAGAGAACGGCATCGTGGCGGGCCGGGCGGAGGAAAACCGCCTGACCCTGGGATGCGTTGGCGCCCGGCGCACCACCGGCCAACACCCCGGCGGCCTGGTGGTGGTCCCGGATGACAAGGATATGGAAGATTTCTGCCCGGTGCAGCACCCGGCGGACGCCGACGACTCCGACACCATCACCACCCATTTTGAATACCACTCCATGGAAGCAAACATCCTGAAGCTGGATATGCTGGGACACGATGACCCCACCATGGTGCGCATGATGCAGGA
>CAZFJB010000269.1:0-2029 GCA_964519775.1 uncultured Oscillibacter sp. | reverse complement strand
GCCCTTGGCCACGGCATCCTTGCCGCAGACCGCCAGCAGCGTCACCTTGCCCTCGTTGACGGAGGCCAGAACGCCCACCACAGCAGGCTCCTTATCCCGCAGGAAGTCGCCCTGCTGACGCAGCGCCGCGGCGTCCATGCCGTTGCGCTGAGAGGTGATGACCTTCAGCCCGCCCACGTCCTTGGCGGACATCAGGAAGCTGCGGGCCTCACCCAGGGATGCCTCTTCCTTGAACTTCTCCAGCTTGCGGCGCAGCTCCTTCATCTCGTTCATCTGCTGCTCCAGGCGGCTCTCCAGCTCGCCGGGATTGGTCTTGAGCATCTGGGCCGCGTGGAAGAGCACCTGCTGGTTGCGGTTCACCGTTTCCAGGGTCAGCTTGCCCACGGTGGCCTCGATCCGGCGGACACCGGAGGCCACAGACGCCTCAGACTTGATGCGGAAGGAGCCCACCTTCGCGGTGTTATCCACATGGGTGCCGCCGCAGAACTCCATGGAGAAATCGCCCATCTCCACCACGCGGACCACATCGCCGTACTTCTCGCCGAAGACAGCGATGGCGCCCTTCTTCTTGGCCTCCTCAATGGGCAGCACCTCCGTCACCACGGGGATGCCCTCCAGCGCGGCGTCGTTGACCAGACGGTCCACCTCCGCCAACTGCTCGGGGGTAATGGCCTCAAAGTGGGTGAAGTCAAAGCGCAGCCGGTCCGGCTCCACCAGAGAGCCGGCCTGATGGACATGGTCACCCAGCACCTTCTTCAGCGCCGCGTCCAGCAGATGGGTGGCACTGTGGGCACGGCGGATGGCCTTGCGGCGCTCGGTGTCGATGGCGGCCGTCACAGTTCCGCCCACCTTAAAGGTGCCGGAGACCACCTTGCCGTAGTGCATGAACTTGCCGCCCTTGTTTTTCTGAACGTTGTTGACCTCAAACCGGGCCTCACCGCAGGTAATGACGCCATGGTCCGCCACCTGGCCGCCCATTTCCGCGTAGAAAGGGGTCTTGTCCAGCACCACGATGCCTTCCACGCCGGGCATCATCTCCTCGGCCTGCTCGTTTTCCACCACCAAGGCCACGATCTTGGCATCGCTTACGGAATCCAGCTCATAGCCCACAAATTCGGTGGCGGGCACATCCTTGCCGAACTCCACGCCGGCCCAGCCCAGATCGCCCAGCGCCTTCCGGGCCTCCCGGGCGCGGGTCTTCTGCTCCTGCATCTCCTGGTCGAAGGCGGCCCGGTCCAGGGTCATGCCCTCGTCCTCCACCATTTCGATGGTCAGATCGATGGGGAAACCATAGGTATCATACAGCTTGAACGCGTCGGCGCCGGAGAAGGTGGTCTCCCCCTTGGCCTTGTGCTCCGCCAACAGATCGGAGAAGATCCGCATACCGCCGTCAATGGTCTTGGCGAAGTTCTCCTCCTCCACCCGGACCACCTTGGTGATATAATCCCGCCGCTCCCGCAGCTCGGGATAGTGGCCCTCGTTCTCATGGACCACAGTGTCCACCACCTCATAGAGGAAGGGATGGTTCACGCCCAGGAGCTTGCCATGGCGGGCAGCCCGGCGCAGCAGGCGGCGCAGCACATAGCCCCGGCCCTCGTTGCTGGGCAGCACGCCGTCGCAGATCATGAAGCTGGCGGAACGGATATGGTCGGTGATGACCCGGAGGGACACGTCCTTCTCCCGGCTCTGGCCGTAGCTGGCGCCGGTGATCTCCGTGACCTTGTTGGTGATGTTCATGACCGTGTCCACATCAAACAGGGAGTCCACGTCCTGGCACACCACCGCCAGACGCTCCAGGCCCATGCCGGTGTCGATGTTCTTCTGCTTGAGTTCGGTATAGTTGCCGGCGCCGTCGTTATTGAACTGGGAGAAAACGTTGTTCCAGACCTCCATATACCGGTCACAGTCGCAGCCCACCGTGCAGCCGGGCTTGCCGCAGCCGTACTTCTCGCCGCGGTCGTAGTAGATCTCGGAGCAGGGACCGCAGGGACCGCTGCCATGCTCCCAGAAGTTATCCTCCTTGCCGAAG
>CAZFJB010000268.1:0-2047 GCA_964519775.1 uncultured Oscillibacter sp. | reverse complement strand
ACCTTTGAGCGCTGGCCGGAGATGGTGGACAACGTGATCCCCTTCATCGGCGGCGAAGAGGAAAAGAGCGAGCAGGAGCCTTTGAAGCTGTGGGGCCGCGTCGAGGATGGCAAGATCGTTAAAGCAGCCGGTCCCTCCATCACCGCCCAGTGCTTCCGGGTAGCCTGTCAGGACGGTCACATGGCCGCCTGCTTCATGAAGTTCCAGGATGGCCGCAAGCCCTCCATGGAGCAGATCCGGGCGGACTGGGCCGCTTTCCGGGGCCCTGCCCAGGAGCTGGAGCTGCCCTCCGCGCCCAAGCAGTTCCTCCACTACTTTGAGGAGGAAAATCGCCCCCAGACCAAGCTGGACCGGAATCTGGAGCACGGCATGGCGGTGTCCATCGGCCGCCTGCGGGAGGACACCCAGTATGACTACAAATTCGTCTGCCTGTCCCACAATACCCTCCGGGGCGCGGCCGGCGGTGCGGTGCTGCTGGCGGAGCTGCTGTGCGCCAAGGGTTACATTGATCCCGTAAAGTAAAACTATATTACACATATTGATATAAGCGGGGTTTCGTTTATTATCAGGCAGTGAAAACATCATATTTACACAAAAGCGGATGCCGAATACGGCATCCGCTTTTCCTCTGTCGAACACTGAAAAAAGCGTCCGAACGTCTGTCTGCTATCAGGTTCTTCCCGGCGGCAAGCCCCGTTATTTTCATCCGATCAAGGAGGTAATTAGTATGAAGGTAATTCCCTTTACAGGCTGTGGCACAGCTTTGGTCACGCCATTTTCAGACGGCAAGGTCAATCTCCCCGCCTTTGGAGGGCTCATCGACCGGCAGATCGCCGCCGGCGTGGACGCTCTGATCGTCTGCGGCACCACCGGCGAGGCCGCCACCATGACGCAGCGTGAGCAGACGGAAACCATCGCCTACTGTGTGGAACGCGCGGCGGGCCGGGTGCCGGTCATCGCCGGTACCGGCGCCAATTCCACCGATGTTGCCCGGGAAAAGGCACTGGCGGCGGAGGCGCTGGGGGTGGATGGCCTGCTGATCGTCACCCCCTATTACAACAAAGCCACCCAACAGGGGCTGCTGCGGCACTATGCCGCTATTGCCGATGCCGTTTCCACGCCCATTATTCTCTATAATGTCCCCTCCCGCACCGGGGTGAACATCCTGCCGGAGACCTGTGCCGAGCTGGCCCGACATTCAAACATTGTCGGGGTAAAGGAAGCCTCCGGAAATTTCAGCCAGATCCAGAAGATCCGAAATCTCTGCCCCGCCGACTTTGCCATCTGGTCCGGCAATGATGACGAAACTGCCGCCATTTGTATGCTGGGCGGCAGCGGCGTTATCTCCGTGGCCGCCAACATCCTCCCCGCCGAGATGCGTCGCCTGACGGCGCTGTGTCTTGCCAACGATTTTGCCGCTGCCGGGAAACTTCAGCTCAGGCTCAAGCCCATCTGCGACGCCCTTTTCTGCGAAGTAAACCCTATCCCGGTAAAAACCGCCCTGAATCTCATGGGGCTGGAGGCTGGGGAGCTGCGGCTCCCCCTCTGTCCGCCCACCGATGCCAGTTTGGAAAAGCTAAAGCTGGCGCTGTCTGCCTGGGATCTTTTGCCAGAATCTCTGTAAAGTTTATTTACTTTATAGTATAAACCATAAAAGATCCGTGCCGCATGATCGCGGCACGGATCTTCAGCTATTGAAAACAGGGATCAGTCAGCCGCATACGCTCTGTGGAAGACTTTCTTGCCCTTCTTGATGATCACACCGTCGCCGGCAAACTGGGCCTGGTCAAAGGTCACATCGATGGAGGCCACCTTCTCGTCATTCACAGCCACGCCGCCCTGCTGGATCAGGCGGCGAGCCTCACCGTTGGAAGCGCACAGGCCGCAGGCCACCAGCAGATTGATAGCGCCGATCTTTCCATCGGTAAACTGAGCGGCAGGGATCTGGGTGGCGGGCATATTCTCACTGCTGCCGCTGCCGCCGAAGAGGGCCCGGGCAGCCTCCTGTGCCTTGTCGGCCTCGGCCTCGCCGTGGACCAGCTTGGTC
>CAZFJB010000267.1:0-2048 GCA_964519775.1 uncultured Oscillibacter sp. | reverse complement strand
CCAGCTCGGGAATGATGCCGAATTTTAGAATGTCGTGGGGCTGCACCTGAACCATCAGGTGGCTGACATCCTTGCTCTTTTTGCTCTGGACATCGGCGCCGAAGCCCATGGTCTTCTGATCCAGCCGCTGCTCGATGATCTTCTCCAGCCCGTCAAACGCGCCGCCGCAGATGAAGAGGATGTTCTTAGTATTGATCTGGATGAACTCCTGATGTGGGTGCTTCCGGCCGCCCTGGGGCGGCACGTTGGCTACCGTTCCCTCCACGATCTTCAGCAGCGCCTGCTGCACGCCCTCGCCGGAAACATCCCGGGTGATGGAGGTATTTTCGCTCTTGCGGGCGATCTTGTCGATCTCGTCCACATAGATAATGCCGTGTTCCGCCCGCTCTACGTCGAAATCCGCCGCCTGCAAAAGCCGCAGCAGGATGTTCTCCACATCGTCGCCCACATAGCCGGCCTCGGTGAGGGTAGTAGCGTCGGCAATGGCGAAGGGCACCTTCAAAATGCGGGCCAGGGTCTGGGCGAACAGCGTTTTGCCGGAACCGGTGGGGCCCAGCATCAAAATATTGCTCTTTTGCAGCTCCACATCGTCGCCGCCGCCGAAATAGATCCGCTTATAGTGGTTGTATACCGCCACGGACAGCGCCACCTTGGCGGCCTCCTGTCCGATGACATACTCATCCAGCACCGCCCGGATCTCCTTCGGGGTGGGAAGCTGGTCGGGCATATCCTCCAGGGGGGCAGTCTCCGGACCGTCAAACCCCTCGTCCAGAATACTCATGCAAAGCTGCACGCACTCATCGCAGATGCGGACGCCGGGGCCCTGGATCATACGGTGGACCTGCTGTTCCCGCTTTCCGCAGAAGGAACAGCGCAGGACCTTCTTGCCTTCCTCGCTCATGTGTTACCTCTTTATCTCTTAGCCGTGATGATCTTGTCCACCAGGCCGAAGTCCATGGCCTCCTGGGCGGTCATCCAGTGGTCCCGCTCAGAGGCCGCCTTGATCTCGTCCGCGGTCTTGCCGGTGTTGGCGGCCAGGATCTCATTGAGATTCTTCTTGATCCGCAGGAAATGCTCCACGTCGATCTCCATATCGGTGACCTTGCCCTGGGTCCCGGCAGAGGGCTGGTGGATCATGACCTCCGCGTTGGGCAGGATAATGCGCTTGCCCTTGGTGCCGGAGGAGAGCAGGAACGCCCCCATGGAAGCGGCCATGCCCACGCAGATGGTGGACACATCGCACTTGACATACTGCATGGTGTCATAGATGGCCATGCCGTCCGTGACAGAGCCGCCGGGACTGTTGATATAGAGCTGGATGTCCTTATCCGGGTCCTGCGCCTCCAGATACAGCATCTGCGCCACTACCAGGCTGGCAGTGGTGGCGTTGACTTCCTCGCCCAGGAAAATGATACGGTCATTCAGCAGGCGGGAAAAGATGTCATAGGACCGCTCACCGCGGTTGGTCTGCTCCACAACATAGGGGATAAAGCTCATAAAAACCTCCTTCAGTAGCGCCGAAATCATGCCTGATAAACCATTCTCTCATGATACCACGGGCATCATGAGAGAATGTGTCGAATCTGTAAATGTTCCGTGTTATATCTGAAAAATGGACCGGCCTTATTCGGCGTCCTTCTTGGCAGCCTTCTTAGCGGGTGCCTTCTTGGCAGGCTTCTCCTCGCCCTCAGCGGCCTCCGCCTTCTTGGTGGTCTTCTTGGCGGCGGTCTTCTTGGCGGGCTTCTCCTCGCCCTCGGCAGTCTCTTCCTTCTTGGAAGACTTCTTGGCGGGCTTTTCAGCCACAGCGCTGTCCACCACCACGGCCACGGCCTTCTGGGTCATGACCTGGTCCTTGATCTGGTCGGCAGTGATGTACTTCTTCACCATCTCAGCGTCCATGCCAAACTGCTCGGCCAGCTTGCCGTACTCAGCCTCCACGTCCTCATCAGAGACTTCGATGTTCTCAGCCTTGATGATGGCGGCCACGGCCAGATCCATCCGCACCTGCTTCAAAGCGGGCTCCTTGGCATCCTCCAGCAGCTTGGCGT
>CAZFJB010000266.1:0-2059 GCA_964519775.1 uncultured Oscillibacter sp. | reverse complement strand
TGGCCCGCTTGTCGAATACGCACAGTCCCTCCACCGTCACCGGCGCGGGACAGCTTGTGTAGGCCTGCAGCGTGACATCGTAGAAAAATCGCATATCCACACTGTAGAACCCCCGGTTGAAATTCACCGGCTCCACGTCCACATACACATACAGCAGATCCGCCGAGCCGCCCTTGACGGACAGCGCCCGGTTGATGACCTCGGCGTACTGGACCTTGGGATAGAACCGCAGGTCCTCAATGCAGTCCTTATCCCGGCAGGAATCGTAGATCTTGCGTGTATGGACGCAAACTGCCTCCCGGATGCCCCCGCTGCCCTCCACCGGGCCGGGAATCACTTTTTCAGGCATGGTGATACCTCCTAAACGATGTAGCTGAAAGAATGGCTTCCTTCAATCCAGTCTATGCGTTGAGAGGGGAAGGGTGCGGCCCCCGGAAAGAGATCTCCACGGATCTCTTTCCGTTTTTTTACACATATACCCGGACGAGCCGTCATAGATTGAAGCAACAGCAAAGGAGGGACGACCCTTGGAAAAACGAGACAGCATACGCTATGAACTGGCGGCGGCCATTCTGCCCAGCCGTCTGCGGCGGATCGCCATGGAGCTGCCGGAGGAGGAGAAGGCCCGGGCGGAGGAATTCCGCCTCCGGGCCGGACGGTGCATGACGGTCCTGCTGGACACGGGGGAGAAGTCGATGGAGGTCATCGTCACAACGGAGGAACTGGAGACCCTGTGCGACATCGCCGCGGAATTTTCCCGCTACGCATCGATCGAGACCCTGCGCCAGGGCTTCCTGCCGGTGCGGGGCGGATTCCGGGTAGGGCTGTGCGGCGCCGCCGTGATGAAGGACGGCTCCGTCAGCAATCTCAAGCAGATCTCCTCCGCCGTGATCCGCATTTCCCGGGAGCGGAAGGGCATCGCCCGGGACATCGCCCCCAAACTGTTCCGGGGCGGGCAATTTGTCAGCACACTGATCCTTTCGCCCCCCGGCGGCGGCAAGACTACGCTGCTGCGGGAGTTGGTGCGCCAGCTTTCATCGGGGGATGGTGTGCCGTCCCAGCGGATCACCCTGATTGACGAGCGGGAGGAGATCGCCGTCATGTACCGGGGGCAGCCTCAGATGGACGTGGGGCCCCGGACGGACATACTCAGCGGCTGCCCTAAGGCCGCCGGCATCCCCATGGTCCTGCGGGCTATGAATCCCCAGATCATCGCCGTGGACGAGATCACCGTCCGGGAGGATCTCCAGGCCATCGCCCAGGCCGTCGGCTGCGGCGTGGGGCTTCTGGCCACCATCCACGCCGCCCACACGGAAGAGCTGCGCTCCAAACCCCTGTACCAGGAGCTGCTGGCAGGGCGGATCTTCCGGCAGGCAGTCCTGATCCGCACCGGAGCGGCGGGGCGGCTATACGCGCTGGAGGATCTGCCGTGATCAAGCTGGTGGGCAGTCTCTGTGTGCTCTCCGCCGGCGGCGCCGTCTGGTATCTGCGGCGGCAGGAACAGCGGAAGCGGCGGCGGCTCCTCTCGGAGCTCATCACCGCGCTGGGACAGATGGAGTCGGAGATCCGCATGGATCAGACCCCGCTGCCGCCGCTTTTTCAGCGTCTCGCCCAAAGCGGTGGGCCGGAGGTCTCCGCCCTGTTTCGCTCCGCCGCCCTGGCGCTACGGGACGGAAGGGAGCCGGAGGACGCCTGGTCACAGGCTGTGGCGGCTCTGCCGCTGCCGGAGATGGACGCTCTGGCCCTCTCATGGCTGATTGAACGCCTGCAAGGCAGTGAACAGGAGGCCTGCAAAGGCATCTCCCTTGTCACTGAACGGCTGCGGCGCACCCTGTCGGAATGGGAACGGCGGCAGCCAGAGGAGGAAAAACGAGCCGCAGGCGTGTGCTTTTCCGCCGCCGCGCTGCTGGTGATCTTACTGATTTGAGGAAATGACTATGAATGTGGATCTGATTTTTAAAATTGCCGCCGTGGGCATTTTGGTCTCCGTGCTGAATCAGCTTTTGATCCGCTCCGGTCGGGAGGAGCAGGCTATGATGACCACCCTGGCAGGGCTGGT
>CAZFJB010000265.1:0-2070 GCA_964519775.1 uncultured Oscillibacter sp. | reverse complement strand
TCACGGGGATGTACTCCGCCCAGATGCTGGGCACGGTGAAGTCCAAGTCCATGGGGCTGCTGAGCCTGGAGCCGAAAATGGTTGACGGAAGCCCGGTGACAGATTTCACGGCCTGTATCCTCCGCGATGAAAACGGCAATGAATTGAAGGAATGGTACGCCCTGGCGGCCTATCTGGAACGGTTTGGGGATGACGGTGTGTGGGACTGCTATCGGCAGACGGACGGCCGCAAGACAGTCAGCCACAGCTTGGCCCCGGGACAGCTTCTGACCGACTGGAGCTGGATCACCTGGACGGTGGTGGGCCTTGCGCTGCTTCTGCTGGCGCTGATCGTCCTGCTGATCCGGTGGATCTGCCGCCGGAAAAAGAAAAGATGAAAACAGCCCCGCCGCTCACCTTGGGCGGCGGGGCGCTTTCAGGTCCCACGGAACAGCGCCCCGGCGATGTCCTGGATCTCCGGCCACTGAAAGAAAGCGGCGGGGATGCCCAGCCGCTGTCCCAGCCGCAGCTTTTGGCGAAGGGTGTCGGCATCGTCAAAGAGAATGAAGTGCCCCTCTGCGCAGACAAAGTATTTGGCACATAGCGCCTGAGAGAAAAAAACAGAGGGCTGCCGCTCTTTTATAAGGTCATCCAGTGCCTGGGAGGAAAGAGGCGTGCCCTCGCCGCTGGGGGCGGGAAGAGAAAAGCGCATCCGCAGGCGCTGAATGTCCAGAGCTATGTTCCTGGAACCACCATAAAGGGATATCACTTTACGGAGATGACCCTCCAGATCGCCGCCGGAAACAGCGGTATTGATCAGAACGGTGCGCCGCTGGGCCGCGCGGGCATAAGGCTCCGGTACAAAAAGATCACGGCGGGCGGCGGCACACCGCTGACTCAGGGCCGCGGCCAGACGGCGGCGGTCCGGAGCGGGGGACGCGTCAAAATCCAGAAAAATGCCGCTGAAGTCACGGCGGGCACATTCCCGCAGCAGAGCGTCTGCCAGCGCCTCCGGCTGGGGGATGGCCGGAGCCTCCCGGTCACTGAGGATCAGCAGACGCCCGGAGAGGTTTGAACTTTGCGAACCGGGCAGCGGTGCCCGGCACAGCAGGGAGGAACCCTCGCCTATCCGGTAGGCGGTGCAGGCCGCTTCCGCCGGAAGGCCGGCAATCTGCCGGCGTTCTTCCGGTCGGACAGTCAGATAGATCCGCATGAGATCCACCCCCCTTGCCGGATCGGCTGAAATCTGTTATACTGCATAGACAGCTTATGAGAGTTTATGATAGGAGGAGGGACGCTTATGCTGGTACCGGATCATCTCTTTGAAAGCTACCGGGATGTGACCCCGGCGCTGCTGCGGGAGCTGGGCGTGTCCCTGCTGTTGACGGATCTGGACTATACCCTGGCCCCCAGGGCGGTCCGCCGGGCGGATGAGGCGCTGCGCCGGTGGATTCGGGAGATGAAGGAAGCCGGGATCACGGTGATGATCGTTTCCAACAACCGCTCCGGCGCCCGGGTGACGGAATTCTGCGCGGACCTGGGCATCGATTATCAGGGTCACGCCGGAAAACCCAGCCCCAGGGGATTGCGGGCGGCCATGGACCGGGCGGGGGCGGCCCCGGAGCAGACCGCCATGCTGGGGGACAAGCTGCTGACCGATATGCTGGCGGCCCATCGGGCGGGGGTCCTGGCCCTGATGGTGGAGCCTTTGGGCGGCCCTGTAGGGGCGTGGAACCGCTTTTTGCACCTGCTTCAGCGGCCTTTTAAGGCGGTCTGCCGCCGGAGAGAGGAAAAAAACCCCGGCAAAAACGCAAAATAAGCAGAAAAGGGCTTGCAATAGCGGACAGGATAGGTTAAAATATCATCGGCTAATTTTTAAGAAGATTGAGAAAATGTCCACTTCACGGTCGTTTTCTCGTAAAGATTTGTGAGGAGGATGTAAATTATGCCTACGATTACCGCGGGTGATTTCCGCAACGGTGTTACCTTTGAGATGGACGGCAAAGTCATGACCGTCGTGGAGTTCCAGCACGTCAAGCCCGGCAAGGGCGCTGCCTTCGTGCGCACCAAGTACAAGAACGTGATGACCGG
>CAZFJB010000264.1:0-2072 GCA_964519775.1 uncultured Oscillibacter sp. | reverse complement strand
ACATGAAGGAAATGACCCAGAAGATCACCCAGATCGTGGCTGACGATCTGAAGGAAAAGGGTCTGGTCCTCTATGACATCAAGTTTGAGTACGGCTACGACGCCGATGGCAACGTGATGCTCATCGATGAGATCGCCTCCGGCAATATGCGGGTCTATAAGGATGGCAAGTACATCGATCCCATGACCCTCTCCGAGCTGTTCTTCGCGTAATGGGCGGCTTTTTCGGTGCGGTCTCCCGCCACGATGTGGCGCTGGACGTCTTTTTCGGCACAGATTACCACTCCCACCTGGGCACCCGCCGGGGCGGCATGGTCCTCTATGACGCGGCTAACGGCTTTCAGCGCCAGATCCACAATATTGAAAACACCCCCTTCCGAACGAAGTTCGACCATGATCTGGCGGAGTTCCGGGGCCTCGCGGGCCTGGGCTGCATCAGCGACAGCGACCCCCAGCCTCTGCTGGTCCGCTCCCACCTGGGATTGTTCGCCATCGCGACGGTGGGCATCATCAACAATGCCGAGGCCCTGATCCGGGACAACTTTTCCGGCGCGGGACAGCAGTTCATGGCCCAGAGTAGCGGCAAGGTCAACGGCACGGAGCTGACGGCGGCCCTCATCAACCAGAAGGAGGACCTGGTCTCCGGTATCCGGCACGCTCAGGAGGCCATTGACGGCTCCATCACCATCCTGATCCTGACGGAACGGGGCGAGATCATCGCCGCCCGGGACCGGATGGGCCGGCTGCCGGTGCTGATCGGCAAAAATGAGGACGGCCACTGCGTCTCCTTCGAGTCTTTTGCCTATCACAAGCTGGACTATCAGGACGCTCACGAATTAGGCCCCCGGGAGATCGTCCGCATCACGGCGGACGGTTATGAGACCCTCTCCCAGCCGGGGAAGGATATGAAGATCTGCGCCTTTTTGTGGACGTATTACGGCTATCCCAACTCCAATTATGAGGGCATGAACGTGGAGCTGATGCGCTACCGCAACGGCGAGATCATGGCCCGGGATGAAGTGGCCCGGGGCCAACTGCCCAAGGTGGACTATGTGGCCGGCGTGCCGGATTCCGGCGTGCCCCACGCCATCGGCTTCGCCAACCGCAGCGGCAAGCCCTATGCCCGCCCCTTCATCAAATATACGCCCACCTGGCCCCGCTCCTTTATGCCCACGGATCAGAACGTGCGCAACAAGGTGGCCAAGATGAAGCAGATCCCCGTGCCGGAGCTGATCGAGGGTAAGAAGCTGCTCTTTGTGGACGATTCCATCGTCCGGGGCACCCAGCTCCGGGAGACTGTGGACTTTCTCTATGAATCCGGCGCGGCGGAGGTGCATATGCGCTCCGCCTGTCCGCCCATCATGTACGGCTGCAAGTACCTGAACTTCTCCCGGGGCAACAGCCACATGGATCTGCTGGCCCGCCGGGTGGTCCAGGAGCTGGAGGGCGACGAGGGCCAGCAGCATCTGGAGGAATACGCCGACGGCACCACAGAGCGGGGCAAGTGTTTGCTCCGGTCCATCTGTGAGAAGCTGGGCTTTGACTCCCTCTCCTATCAATCCCTGGACGGGATGCTGGAAGCCATCGGCATCGACCGGGACAAGGTCTGCACCTACTGCTGGAACGGAAAAGAATAAAATTTGGAGGTTTTGACATGAAGGACTCCCATTCCGCCGCTTACGCCGCCGCCGGCGTGGATATCACCGCCGGCTACAAGGGCGTAAAACTCATGAGCGCCGACGTCAAGCGCACCCACATCCCCGGCGTGGTCTCCGACATCGGCGGCTTCGGCGGTCTGTTTGCCCCGGACGTGGCGGGCATGACGGAGCCGGTGCTGGTCTCCGGCACTGACGGCGTGGGCACCAAGCTGCGCCTGGCGGAGCTGATGGACAAGCATGATACCATCGGCATCGACTGCGTGGCCATGTGCGTCAACGACGTGATCTGCTGCGGTGCCAAGCCCCTCTTTTTCCTGGATTACATCGCCATTGGTAAGAACGTGCCGGAAAAGGTGGCCGCCATCGTCTCCGGCGTGGCGGAGGGCTGCGTCCAGGCGGGCTGCGCCCTCATCGG
>CAZFJB010000263.1:0-2084 GCA_964519775.1 uncultured Oscillibacter sp. | reverse complement strand
GGGTGGGATCCATAAAGGCCGCGTTGCGCTGCAGCTCCTTGAGCATCTTCTCGTCCTCTTCCTCGGCCTTCACAGAGGAAACGCCGAAGGAGACGATCTCCATGCCCCGCAGGTCACGCCACTTGGAGGAGAGCTGCTCGTTCAGCGCGTCAGCCAACTCCATGGTGTGACCGGGCAGAGCGCTGTAGCGGATGCCCATTTCACTGATCCGGGCAAAGGCAGGCTGCAAGGCGGTCAGCAGCTCGGTGCGCATCTGACCGAGAAGCTGCTCGGTCTTGTAGGCCTCGCCCACGTTGCCGCAGACGTTGGTATAGAACAGCAGCGGATTGGAAAGACGCAGACTGTATTCGCCGAAGCAGCGGATGTTGATGTCAATGTCGATCCCGGCCCGCTGGTCCACCACCCGGAAGGGGACGGGAGAGGCCGTGCCGTATTTATTGCCGGTGAGCTCCTTGGTGTTGAAGTAGTAGACCCGCTGATCCTTGGGTGCCTCACCACCGAAGGTGAAACGCTTGCCGATGTTGCTGAACACCTTGCCGATGTTCTCGCCCAGCGGACCGGAGAAGATACTCGGCTCGGTGGAAGCGTCGTAGACGAACTCGCCGGGTTCAGCGCAGACATCCACGACCTTGCCCTGCTCCACGATGAGCATGCACTGTCCGTCCGCCACGGCAATGACGGAGCCGCTGGTGATGATGTTGTCATCGCCCTTGGTGTTGCTGGACCGGCCGGTGACCTTTTTCTGGCCCTTGACCGCCAGCACATCCGCGGAGATCGATTCGCAGTAGAAGTATTCCTTCCACTGGTCGGCCAGCACGCCGCCGGCAGAACCCAATGCTGCTTTGATAAGACCCATAGTTTGTTCTCCTCTCTGAAATTAAATGGTTGGTAGGTTTCTGATCGATTTTTCAGTTCAGCGTAAAGTAGGTATGGCCCACTACACGGTAGGGCTCCTGCTTGGTGAAGGGCCAGGTCCGCCAGACCTCCTCGCCGGGGAGCTTGAAGAACAGGCACAGCTCCGCCGTTCCCTCCGGCAGGTTCATGCCCAGCCAGAGGGGCTCATTCAGGCCCAGCGTCGTCTCGTACACCAGCTCGTCAATGAGCCACTGCTCCATGCGGCCCTCCGCGTTCATTTGCGGCGTTCCGCTGTAGATCCGGACCTGCAGATCCACCCAGCGGCTCACCACCAGTACCCGGTTGATGCAGCTCCTCTCCAGCTTGATCCACGGCCAGAAGTCCATCTGATAGAGGATGGCGCTGCCGGGGTCCGCCCAGTAGAAGATGGTGGTGTCGGCGGGCAGGTCCGCCATGGCGGCGGTCACCTCGTCCGGCAGCAGACCGCCGACCCGCTGAAACACGCCGGTCCGGCCATCCGTACCCCGGAGATGCAGGGTGTCCATATCCGTCAGAGTTACCCAAAATTCCGCATCTTCGTTGTATAGCCGCAGACTCCAGCACTGGTTGGACAGCCCTTCGATGGGCGTGTTCAGCACCTCCAGCTCCAGATCCTCATACCGGTCATATTCCGGCACATAGTAGTCCAGCTTTTCGGCGGTATAGAGCGTGGCTGTGGGCTGATAGCCGCTGCCCCAGTCCACCCAATGCTCATCCACATGGAGACAGGCCGCCAAACTGTCCTCCCGGACGCCGGTCTGCTTCCAGGTCCCCTGAACATCGGCAACGCACAGCTCACCGCCGGGGGCGGGCAGCTCCGTCTGCTCCAGATAGAACCGCTGGCTGTTGTATGCCAGCACCAGTGTATCGCCCTCCAGATACCCGTCAATGGCGGGGTAGACGGCATCCGGGTCGGAAGAGGTCAAATACAGGGCATTGCCGTCCTGCCGCCACTGTCCGTCGTGGATCTCCACGTTGTAAAAGCAGCTCATGACCTCCCGGTACAGGACGCTGCCATCCTCATGGAGCCACAGGTCCGCCCATCGTTCCTCCGTTGGGAAGGCGCTGGACGCCGCTTCGCCGGTGTACTCGTCCTCCAGCTCCCACCGCACGGCGGTCCAGTAGGTGCCGCCCAGTCCGCCTTCGGAAGTCTCCGCAGTGTCTCCGGGCGGCGGGTCGGGCTGCGCCGG
>CAZFJB010000262.1:0-2090 GCA_964519775.1 uncultured Oscillibacter sp. | reverse complement strand
CTTTGCGCCAAAGATCCCTTTCCCTTGCCCCTGTATGGGAATCCCCCCTGCGGGAGCAGAGGAAAATATCCCCCTGACATTCCGTTTCCCCCTTTTAAGGGGAAAATCAGGGATCCTCTCTGATGAGCGGCATACTCATACATCTCGGCCCGCCCCGGCCTCGGCTCAGCTCGGCGCTGGGAATGGTGTGGATGCGGATGCCCGCCTCCTCCAGGGAGCGGTTGGTCACATAGTTCCGGGAATAGACCACCACCTCCCCCGGCGCGATGGCCAGGGTGTTGGAGCCATCGCTCCACTGTTCCCGGGCGGCATCGATGGTGTGGCCCTGGCCGCAGGGGATCAGCGTCACCCGGCTAAGCCCCAGATGCTCCTTCAAAATATCCTCCAGCCGCCCGGTCTCCTGGTGGATCTTCATCTGCCCATCCTCCAGTTCCATGACAAACACCGTGATATCGCTTAAAATATTGGGATGGACGGTGAACTTGTCCCGGTCCACCATGGTGAATACCGTGTCCAGATGCATGAAGGACCGGGTCTTGGGGATGTTGAACGCCAGTACCTTCTGAAAGGTCTTGCTCCGGGACAGCACCGTCTGGGCCAGGCGGTCAATAGCGTCCCCCTCCGTCCGCTCAGAAATACCCACCGCCAGCACTTGGGGAGAAAGTACCAGAATATCGCCGCCTTCCAGGGAAGAGGTCTCGCCGCGGTCATACCAGCGGGGCGCTTTCTGATACCAGGGGTTATGCTCAAAAATAAACCGGCCGAAGAGAGTCTCCCGGTTCCGGGTGACCGTGTGCATCCGATGGATGGACACGCCGGTGCCGATGGTGGCAAAGGGATCCCGGGTAAAGTAGAGGTTGGGCATAGGATCCACAGCAAAGGGGTAACCATCATCCATGGCAGAGAGGTGATCGCTGAGTTTTCCACCCCGCTTTTTCAGCTCGCTGCGGCGGATGCCCGCCATCATGGTAGAGACCATGGCCCGATCATCCATCTGGGCAAGATACTCCGCCACCGCGTCCCGGGTCCCTGCGTCAGAAATGCCGGCCTCATTCAAAAACTGATCCAGAAAGTCCTGCCGCGCCTCCGGCGAGGTCAAAGAATTGACCACCAGATCAATGAGATACACCACCTCCACTCCCGCGTCCCGCAGGCACTGGGCGAAGGCGTCGTGTTCCGCCTGGGCCTCCTTCAGGTAGGGGATATCGTCAAAGAGCAGCCGTTCCAGATACTCCGGCATCAGGTTTTCCAGCTCCTGCCCCGGCCGGTGCAGCATCACCTTCCGCAGCCGCCCGATCTCAGAGGTATTATGGATGCCTGTTTCCATGTCATCACTCCTTTTCGCAATACGGCTTTAGGATTTCTGCTTTTCCCCGTTTCATGCGTTTTTCTTTGAAAACATTGCAGCCGGGGCAAAAGGAGAGTATGATAGCTGTCAAAGGATGTGATACTATGAAACGCTGCGTTATCGTCGGCGGCGCTGAGATACAGACATATGACCGGGTGCAGCGCTATTTCCGGCCCGACGACTTTTTCATTTTCTGTGACTGCGGGCTGCGGCACCAATCGTCTCTGGGTGTAGCCCCGGATCTGATCGTAGGGGATTTTGACTCCCACAAAAGGCCGGAAACGGAGACGGAGACCATCGTCCTCCCTGTGATGAAGGACGACACGGACACCGCCTTTGCCGTGAAGGAGGCACTGCGCCGTGACTTTGAGGAGTTTCTGCTCATCGGTGTCTCCGGCGGGCGGATGGACCACACACTGGTGAATATCTACCTTCTCTACTCCCTGTGGGAACAGGGAAAGCAGGCCGTGCTGCTGGACGACCATTCCGAAATGCGGATGGTGGGGGCAGAGCCGGTAGAGATCACCGATGCCTTCCCCTTCTACTCTCTGGTGAATATCACCGGCACTGCCCGGGGCATTACAGAGACAGGCTGCAAATTCCCCCTGCGCGACGCGGAGATCACCTGCGCCTATCAATACGGCACCAGCAACGAGGTCCTGCCCGGCCAAACGGCCTCCGTCTCCGTCCGTGAGGGAGCGCTGCTGCTGATCAAAGTATTCCCAGAGGAATAAATTCTCAG
>CAZFJB010000261.1:0-2096 GCA_964519775.1 uncultured Oscillibacter sp. | reverse complement strand
AGGCCGCGGAAGAGGAGGCAAAGAAATGAAAAACAAACGCAGACTTCTCTTCCAGGTCGCCGCTGTGGTGCTACTGATCGTGGTGGCCTACAGCATGACCATCATCGGCCGGGGCCACACGGTGTATCTGGACGCCAAGAGTGTGGACTACAACGGCCAGACCTACAGCCCCGCCTACAAGACCGTGGTCTATGTGGACGGCGAGCAGATCGCCAAGCTCTACAACAAAGAGCGCGGCAGCACCACCTGCATCGGCCAGACCCTCACCGTCACCCTGGAGATCACCCAGGAAAAGGGCGGCACGGAGGAGCTGGTGGCCTACAACATCCCCCTGCCCCGGAAGATGGACAACATCATCATCAACCTGCCGGCCTTCCTGGCGGGCCTGCCGGAGGAGGCTTATCTCTCCGAGTTTATCCCCGTGGCAACGGAGGAACCCGTGGAGGAAGATGTCTCCGGTGATGAGTTCGGCATGGACGATTTCGGCATGGGCGACGAGCTTCCCACTGAGTAAAGAGCCTGACTGAAACACTTTGCGGCCCATGCCCTCACGGCGTGGGCCGCCGCTTTTCCCATCGTGTCACACGATCAACAAAATGGAGGTATCCTATGGCAGTTTTGACCGGGCTGAAGCCCGAAAATGTGTTCTCTTACTTTGAAAAACTCTGCTCCGTGCCCCACGGTAGCGGCAATACCAAGATCATCAGCGACCTGTGCGTGGGCTTTGCGCAGGAGTTGGGTCTGAAGTACCGCCAGGACGATTGCAACAATCTTATCATCTGGAAGGGCGGCTCTGCCGGCTATGAAAACGCCGCGCCCATCATCCTCCAGGGCCATATCGACATGGTCTGCGCTCAGACGGATGACTGCGCCAAGGACATGAGCCGTGAAGGTCTGGATCTGATGACTGACGGCGAGTGGGTCTGGGCGGACAAGACCTCTCTGGGCGGCGACAACTGCATTGCCGTGGCCATGATCCTGGCTATTCTGGCAGATGAGTCCCTGGCCCATCCCCCCATTGAGGCGGTGTTCACCGTGGACGAGGAGACCGGCATGGACGGTGCCTTCGCCCTGGATTGCTCCGACCTGAAGGGCCGGATGCTGCTGAATCTGGACTCTGAGGAAGAGGGGGTTTTCACCGTCTCCTGCGCCGGCGGCGTTCACGCCGAGTGCCTGCTGCCCGGTGCCGCCGCCCCGGTCTCCGGCATGGCGGGCTACACCGTGACCCTGGCGGGCCTTCAGGGCGGCCACTCCGGCGCTGAGATCCACAAGGGCCGGGGCAGCGCCAATGTGCTGCTGGGCCGGGTGCTGTATACCGCCCAGGAGCGCATCCCCGGCCTGCGGCTGGCGGCCATGGCCGGTGGCAAGTTCGATAACGTCATCTGCTCCCGCTGCGATGCCACGGTAGCCGTTCCGGCGGAGCACGCCCATGAGTTTGAGGCCCTGATCCAGGAATTTGACGCCACCTTGAAAAACGAGTACAGCGGCTGCGATGAGGGCGTGACCCTCACCTGCGCTGCCGCCGCGGTGCGCGATGCCGTCAGTGCGGAGGACACCGCTGTCATGCTGCGAACGCTGCTGATCCTGCCCCAGGGCGTGGAGGCCATGAGCTTTGACTTCCCCGGTCTGGTGCAGACCTCTTTGAATCTGGGCGTGCTTGTCCTGAAGGAGGACGGCCTCCATCTCACCTACTGCATCCGCTCCTGCATTGCCTCTCAGAAGGAGATGATGCTCCAGCGGGTCCAGGCCATCGTCACGGCCGCCGGCGGCAGCGTTGCCACCAGCGGTGCTTATCCCGGCTGGCAGTACAACCGGGAATCCCACCTGCGGGACCGTGTGATGGCCGCCTTCCGGGACATCAGCGGTCAGGAGGGCCAGATCGAGGCCACCCACGGCGGCCTGGAATGTGGGCTTTTCATCGAGAAGATCCCCGGCCTGGACGCTGTTTCTCTGGGACCGGAGCTGCACGACGTTCACTCCGTCCGGGAGCGGCTGAATGTGCCCTCCACCCAGCGGGTCTATGAGCTGGTGTGCGAAGTGCTGCGGCGCAGCAAGTGATCTTTAGCTGCCTATTTCAAAAAAAGTCCTGCGTTTCC
>CAZFJB010000260.1:0-2100 GCA_964519775.1 uncultured Oscillibacter sp. | reverse complement strand
CTCTGGTGGTGGTCACGGCACCCGGCCCCGGCAGCGGCAAAATGGCCACCTGCCTCTCTCAGCTCTATCACGACCATCAGCGGGGCATCAACGCCGGATACGCTAAGTTTGAGACCTTCCCCATCTGGAACCTGCCTTTGAAGCACCCGGTGAACCTGGCCTATGAGGCGGCCACCGCTGATCTGGACGATGTGAATATGATCGACCCCTTCCACCTGGAAGCCTACGGTGTCACCACCGTCAACTATAACCGGGATGTGGAGATCTTCCCGGTGCTCAACGCGATCTTTGAGAAGATCCAGGGGCACTCCCCCTACAAGTCCCCCACGGATATGGGCGTCAACATGGCGGGCAACTGCATCGTGGATGACGAGGCCTGCCGCGATGCCTCCCGGATCGAGATCCTGCGGCGATACTACACAGCGAAAATGGAACTGGTCCAGGGTAAGGGGACGGAGGAGACCGTCCGCAAGCTGGAGCTGGTGATGCAGCAGGGCGGTGTGACCCCGGAGATCTGCCCCGCCGTGGCGGCGGCGCTCGCCAAGGAGGCGGATACCGGCGCCCCTGCCGGCGCCATGGTGCTGCCGGATGGCCGGGTGGTCACCGGAAAGACCTCTGGCACGCTGGGCGCGGCGGCGGCACTGCTGCTCAACGCGCTGAAGGCCCTGGGCCATATCGACGATCAGTTTGAACTCATCTCCCGGCAGGTGCTGGAGCCGGTGTGCCACTTGAAGACCACCTATCTGGATCACCGCAATCCCCGGCTCCATACGGATGAGGTGCTGATGACCCTGGCCATCTCCGCCCTGACCAATCCCCTGGCGGATCTGGCCAAGCGGCAGCTTCCCGGTTTGCGGGACAGTGAGGCTCACTTCTCCGTTATCATCAGCGAGGAGGATCTGAAGATCTTCAAGCGGCTGGGCGTGCGGGTAAGCTGTCAGCCGAAATACGAAACGAAAAAATTGTATCACCGATGATAACGCCGCTTCCGGCGGAAAAAGGCGGGCTTTGCCCGCTTTTTTCAACGATTTTCTGAAAGGACCATCAAACGTATGGATATGATCCAAATTCTTGCCAGTGAACTGGGACAGGACCCCCGGTATGTGGAAAATGTGATCCGCCTGCTGGACGAGGGCAATACCATCCCCTTCATCGCCCGCTACCGCAAAGAGCTTCACGGCGCTATGGATGACACTACGCTCCGCACGCTGGAAGAGCGGCTTGAGTACCTTCGGGGTCTGGAGGAGCGCCGGGAGGCCGTGAAAAAGTCCATTGCCGACCAGGGCAAGCTGACAGACGAGCTGGCCGCCGCCATTGACAACGCCAAAACGCTGGCAGAGGTGGAGGACCTGTACCGCCCCTACAAGCAAAAGCGCCGCACCCGGGCCACCATTGCCCGGGAAAAGGGACTGGAGCCTCTGGCGGCCCTGCTGTTTCAGCAGGGGCGGGACTGCCCCGTGCCGGAGGAGGCCGCCGCTGCCTTCATCGACCCGGAAAAGGGCGTGGAGACGGTGGCCGACGCCCTCGCCGGTGCCAACGACATCATCGCCGAGCAGATCAGCGATGACGCCGCTATCCGCAAAAACCTCCGGGAGCTGCTGCTCCGCCGGGGCCAGCTCACCAGCCGCGCCGCCACGGAGGAGGATTCTGTCTATCGCCTCTATTACGATTTCACCCAGGCAGTCTCCCGGATGCAGGACCATCAGGTCCTGGCTGTCAACCGGGGCGAAAAAGAGGGAATTCTGAAAGTTTCCGTGGAATTGGACCGGGAACAGGCCCTGCCGGTGCTGCGCCGGGCGGTGGTCGTCCCTGGCAGCGCTGCCATGGAGTTTGTCAAGGCCGCGGCGGAGGATGCCTACGACCGCCTGATCTTCCCCTCTCTGGAGCGGGAGATCCGCAGTCTGCTGACGGAGCAGGCGGACGAGGGAGCCATCGGCCAGTTCGCCCTGAACCTGAAACCCCTTTTGATGCAGCCCCCGGTCAAGGGCAAGGTCACCATGGGCCTGGACCCCGGCTACCGCATGGGCTGCAAGGTGGCGGTGGTGGACGGCACCGGCAAAGTGCTGGATACCGCCGTGGTCTACCCCACTTACGGTGAGC
>CAZFJB010000259.1:0-2103 GCA_964519775.1 uncultured Oscillibacter sp. | reverse complement strand
TGCGCCCTGCTGACCCCGGCGGACGCCATTGCCGCGGCGGAGGACACCTTCCGCCGCATCGGCACCGGAGAGATCACCGTGGGCCGGATGGCGCTGATGTATGTGGATCAGGTGAAGGGGAACAATTTCCACTCCATGCCCGCCATTCTGCACCACCGGGGCTATGCCGGCACCAAGTGGATCGACACCTACGGAACGCCGGAGCCGGGCTATCCCTTCAGTCACGGCAACGTGGTGATCCTCAGTGATACCCGCACCGGCTCGCCCATCGCCCTGGTGGGGGCCACCAATATCACCACCATGCGTACCGCCGGCGGACACGGCGTGGTCCAGGCCAAGTATCTGGTAAATCCGGACCCCACCGTGCTGACGGTCATGGGCTGCGGTGCCCAGGCCAAGGCGGGTATGCGGGGCTTTTTGACTCAGTTCCCCAGCATCCGCCGTGTCCAGTGCTTCAACCGCAGCGCCGCGCCTGTGGAGGAGATGCGCCGGGAGCTGGCAGACCGGGCGGAAGTGGTGATCTGCGGCTCTCCGGCGGAGGCCGTGGAGGGCAGCAGCCTGATCCTGATGGCATCCGGCGCGGAAACGCCCCTGGTAACGGCGGACATGGTCCGCCCCGGCACCACCATTATCGGCATCGAGGGCTTCCGGGATCTGGATCCCGCTATTGCGAAAAAGGCGGATAAGTGGTATCTTGGTTATAAGGTGCCGGATCAGGACATCCTCAACAGCCCCAAGCTGAATCCCGGAAAGACCCTGACCAATGAAATGGCCTTTGGCGACATGACGGAGCTGCTCACCGGCAAGATCCCCGGCCGGGAGCGGGAGGAGGAGATCATCGTCTCCACCCACATGGGCATGGGTGCCCATGACGTAAACTGCGCCGGCACGGTGTATGAGCGGGCGCTGAAGGCGGGTATGGGCCAGCGCTTCGTGCTGGATCAGGGCTGATCCGCCCCGCCCAAAGGGAGATCACGCACCCCTCTGAGCCTGTCTCAGAGGTGGCAGTGTTTTTAAGAAACGACCGAAGCGGCCCGCACGAGGCTCCGGCGTAAAATCGGGAGGCAGTGTGAAAATCACACTATCTTTATTTAAATGCCCATCGTCTCGCCCTTCGGGCAATCGACGATGATGGCAAAAATCCCCCATACCGCCGGGGGGAGAATTTCATTTCTATTTGTGCCGACACAGCGGTGGAATGGGGGATTTATATGAAGACAATACAGAAAAACGGGGGCAAGGACCGCCAGCAGATGATGCGGGACGCCCCTATTACGCCGCTGCTGATCAGCATGAGCGTGCCCACCATCGTGGGAATGCTCATCACATCGGTCTACAACATGGCCGATACCTATTTTGTGCACTATCTGGGCACTTCCGCCACCGCGGCGGTGGGCGTGAACTACTCCATTGAGCAGATCATCATGATGGCGGGCTCCTTCCTGGCCACCGGCGCCAACAGCTACATCGCCCGGCTTTTGGGGGCGGAGAAGCGGGAGAAAGCATCCAGTATCCTCTCCACCGCCTTTTTCACGGCCATGGGCTTCGGCACGGTGGTGGCGGTGCTGGGACTGGTGTTCATTGAGCCGCTGGTGGTGTTCCTGGGGGCCACGGAGACCTCCAAGGCCTACGCCGTCAGCTACGGGGCGAACCTCCTTTACGCCGCGCCCTTTATGGCGGCCAACTTCGTCCTCAACCAGTGCCTGCGCTCGGAGGGCAGCGCCACCTACTCCATGATCGGCATGGCGGCTGGCGGCATCCTGAACCTCTTCCTGGACCCCCTGTTTATCTTTACCTTTGACATGGGGATCGCCGGCGCGGCCATCGCCACTTCCATCTCCAAGATCTTCTCCTTCATCATCCTGGTGCTGCCCTATCTGCGGCACAAGAGCGTTTTGAACCTGAGCATCCGCAATGTCCACTATGTGTGGGCGGATTGTATGCAGGTGATCACTGTGGGCACGGCGTCGCTGTTCCGGTCCCTGTGCTCCATTCTGGCCAGCATCGCCATCAACAACGCGGCGGGGGCCTGCTCCGACTCCTGCCTGGCGGCCATCTCTGTGACCACCAAGATCATGATGGTGCCCTTCTCCATCTTCCTGG
>CAZFJB010000258.1:0-2134 GCA_964519775.1 uncultured Oscillibacter sp. | reverse complement strand
TGGCCTCTCCCCAGGAGCTGGTGAGCATGGTGGTGGAAAAGGCCGTGAAGATGGCCGAGATGATGGAGGTCCCCATTGTCGGTCTGGTGGAGAACATGAGCTATGTGGCCTGCCCGGACTGCGGCAGGAAGATCCACCTCTTCGGCGAGGGCAAGACCGCCCAGGCCGCCGAGAAGCACGGCCTGTCCCTGCTGGCGGAGATGCCCATCGATCCCGCTCTGGCCGCGCTGACGGACGCGGGTGACATCGAGTCCTTCCAGGGCGACTGGCTCAAGGCCGTGGCCGACAAGCTGGAGGCGTAAGTTCAAAAGCCACACCGTGCTTTTCCCACGGTGTGGTTTTCTTGCTCTTTGCCCGTCCCATAGTTATTTTCACAAAGGCAATATTTCAGATCTTTTGGATTTTGTAAGGAAATGCACTTGCAAAAGCTGCGAAAATCCGCAATAATAGCACTGTTGATTTAGAGAGAAAACGCGATGATATATCATATAAGGGAGAAAGATGGATATGCAGGAGTTGAAGGAACGCATCGTAAAAGAGGGAAAGGTCCTGCCCGGCAACATCATTAAGGTGGACGGCTTCCTGAACCACCGGATCGATACGGAACTGCTGAGTCACATTGCCGATGAGTTTGGCCGCCATTTTAATATGGACGAGGTCACCGTGGTCCTCACCGCCGAGGCCAGCGGCATCGCCCTGGCTACCGCCGTGGCCTCCCGGTTCCACAAGCCCATGATCTTCGCCAAAAAGGCCAAGAGCGATAATATCGAGGGCGGCTTGTATCAAAGCGACATTTATTCCTATACTTATAAGAAAAGGGTCACCCTGCTGGTGAGCAAAGAGTGGCTCTCCTCTGATGATAAGGTCCTGATCGTGGATGACTTCATGGCCAATGGCGAAGCCATACGGGGCCTGTGCGACATCGTTACCGCCGCCGGCGCCACCCTGATGGGCATCGGCTGCGCTGTGGAAAAGGGCTTCCAGGGCGGCGGCGACCGGCTGCGGGCCGCCGGCGTCAATCTGAAGTCCCTGGCCATCATCGAGTCCGCCGAACCCGGCAACATCGTCTTCCGGGACGACGACTGATCTTCCGTTGCCCAGGCGGCCCCGCCGCCTTTCGGTTTTCACCTGAACAAAATATTAAGGAGGAATCTATCATGTCTGACAATGTTCGTCCCGCTTCCATGGAGCGGATCACCACCCCTGCGCTGGCGCAGGCGTTTATCGACGACCAGATCGCCGCCATCCGTGCCCAGGTGGGCGATAAAAAGGTCCTGCTGGCACTCTCCGGCGGCGTGGACAGCTCCGTTGTCGCCGCTTTGCTGATCAAAGCCATCGGCAAGCAGTTGGTCTGCGTTCATGTGAACCACGGCCTGCTGCGCAAGGGCGAGCCTGAGCAGGTTGTCAAAGTGTTCCGTGACGAGATGGACGCCAACCTCATCTACGTGGACGCCGTTGACCGTTTTCTGGACAAGCTGGCCGGTGTCAGCGAGCCTGAGAAGAAGCGCAAGATCATCGGCGCCGAGTTCATCGAGGTGTTCAATGACGAGGCCCGCAAGCTGGAGGGCATCGACTTCCTGGCGCAGGGCACCATCTATCCCGACATCCTGGAGTCTGACGGTGTGAAGGCCCACCACAACGTGGGCGGCCTGCCGGAGGGTATGAAGTTCGAGCTGGTAGAGCCGGTGAAACTCCTCTTCAAGGACGAGGTCCGTGTCGTTGGCGAGGCTCTGGGCCTGCCCCACAACATGGTCTACCGTCAGCCCTTCCCCGGCCCCGGCCTGGGTGTCCGCTGCCTGGGCGCCATCACCCGTGACCGCCTGGAGGCTCTGCGGGAAGCCGACGCCATCCTCCGTGAGGAGTTCGACAAGGCCGGTCTTGCCGGCAAGGTCTGGCAGTATTTCATCGCCGTGCCCGATATGAAGAGCGTGGGCGTGAAGGACGGCAAGCGCTATGAGGGCTGGCCCGCCATCATCCGTGCCGTCAACACCACCGATGCCATGACCGCCACCATCGAGGAGATCCCCTACGCGCTCCTCCACCATATCACCGACCGCGTCACCCACGAGGTGGAGGGCATCAACCGCGTCCTCTACGACCTGACGCCGAAGCCCATCGGCACCATCGAGTGGGA
>CAZFJB010000257.1:0-2139 GCA_964519775.1 uncultured Oscillibacter sp. | reverse complement strand
TGGCAGCGGGAGAAGGATTCGAACCCTCACATACAGAGTCAGAGTCTGCTGTGCTACCCTTACACAATCCCGCTATTTGATTCATTCGTGTCGCACGAACAGGTATTATTATATCGCAAGAAAAGAATTTGTCAAGTGGTATTTTACAAAAAATTCAAGTTTTCGTTTTTTCGGATTTGTATGCCATGTGTGAGTCCCGGAGCGCCCCTCCACGTCCTTCTCCCTACCGGAGCTGGTGCGCTGATCAGTTTGCGCATCCAGTTCCGCCCAAAAAGACGTAACGGCTGTTTACGCAGCCCCGGGCTGCCTTGTGGGGAAAGCGGCTGAAACCATCGTTTGCGGCGGCTTTTCTGTACGTTCAAGAAATAAACCAGCGCCTGTCGATCGACAGGCGCTGGTTTTGACTGCAAGAGACAAAAACGAAAATCGTTTAATTAGCCCTGCTCGCGCATCTTGGCGAAGCACTCGCTGCAGTAGACAGGACGGTCAGACTTGGGCTCAAAGGGAACCTTGGCCTCGCCGCCGCAGGCAGCGCAAACAGCGGTGAAGTACTCGCGGGGACCGCGGGCAGCGTTCTTGCGAGCGTCACGGCAGGCCTTGCAGCGCTGGGGCTCGTTCTGGAAGCCGCGCTCAGCATAGAACTCCTGCTCACCGGCGGTGAACACGAACTCCTGGCCACACTCTTTGCACACTAAGGTCTTGTCTTCGTACATGATTTTACCCTCTCTTTGAAAAGAAAAATATATTGCGTTCAGCGCTTGCTGAATTCGCCGGAAAGAATGTGCTGTGCCACCTTGCGCCGGATACGCTGCACAGCGTTGTCCACGGACTTTGCCGAGCGCCCCACTTCCAGGGCGATCTCTCCGCAGGAGAGCCCGTCTAAATAGTACCCCAAGATCTTCGCTTCAAATTCGGACAACTGTTTCCGGACACCGGATAAGAGGGCTGCTGTATGTTCCCTGTCAATGAGGTCATCCTCAGGGTCGCGCCGCGCCAGATGAATGGTGCCAGAGGTGTAGGAATTGCTGTCAAAATCAGGAGTATCCAAGGAGACCGACTGGTTCAATACCTGGTGCTTTTCCCGGCCCGCGGAGCGCAGGGCGGAATACAGCCGGCTTCGTATACAGATCTCAGCGAAGGTTCGGAAGGACGTGTCTTTACCCACGTCAAATTCCCGCACCGCCTTGATCAGGCCCAGCATCCCTTCCTGGGTCAGATCCTCGCTGTCGCCGCCTGCCAGAAAATAAGGGCGGGCACAGGTCCGGACCAGCCGGGTATACCGGGAGACCAATGTTTCCTCCGCCTGCCGGTCGCCGGAAGCGGCCAGACGGCAAAGCGCCTCATCAGTCTGATCGGGTGTGGAATTCAAATTCACATTCTGAACCTTACACATGATTCATTATACCTATCATATGCGTGAAATGTCAAGCAAAATATAGAAATTTTGCGAAACAGCCGCAATAATTTTAGTGATTTTATGAAGAAAACGATTGCTTTAGCGTGAGAACCGAAAGAAACGGTAATAAAACCGCCAAGAAGCGAAGCCATGCTCCGGCTTTCGCGCCCCATTTCCCCGCTCCGGCAGCTCCCCGCCGTCAGATCGTAAGCTGCTCCATGGGGAATTCCGGCATCGCGCCGCCGGGGATGGGCCGGTGGAGGTGCTGATACGCCTTCTGGGTCACGCACCGGCCCCGGGGCGTCCGGGTCAGGAAGCCGAGCTGCATGAGATACGGCTCGTAGACATCCTCCAGCGTCACGGACTCCTCTCCAATGGTGGCCGCCAGCGTTTCAAGGCCCACGGGGCCGCCGTTGTAATTTTGAATGATGGCGGTCATCATCCGCCGGTCCACGGAGTCCAGGCCCAGATAGTCGATCTCCAGAGCGGACAGCGCCTCGTCCGCCACCTCGCGGGTGATGACGCCGTTGGCCTTCACGTCGGCGAAGTCCCGCACCCGGCGGAGCATCCGGTTGGCGATGCGGGGGGTGCCCCGGCTGCGGCGGGCGATCTCGTAAGCGCCCTCCGATGCGATGTCGCAGTTGAGGATGCCCGCAGAGCGGGTGACGATCTTCGCCAGCTCCTCCGGGCTGTACAGCTCCAACCGCAGGGTCACGCCGAAGCGGTCCCGCAGAGGCGCGGAC
>CAZFJB010000256.1:0-2153 GCA_964519775.1 uncultured Oscillibacter sp. | reverse complement strand
GACACCACGATGCCGCCCTTGTTCTCCTCGGTGACAGTGCCTTCCAGCACGGTCTTCTCCTCCACAGCGGTCTCGATGTTCTCCCAGATCTTCTGGGCATCCAGACGCTTCTTGGACAGCTCGGCAAAGCCCTCCACGTCGTTGACGCGGACAACATAGGTCTCAACCTCGTCGCCCACCTTCACGATGTCCTCAGGCTTGACAGTGGGATCGTCGCTCAGCTCGCTGAGCTTGATGTACGCATACTGCTTGGCACCCACATCCACCTGGACCTCGGTGGGGGTGATGGCAGTGACAATGCCGGTTACCTTCTCTCCATTATTTAAAGTTTTGAAAGACTGATTCAGTAATTCCTCAAAGGATTCTTCCATGCCCTCAGTGGCCTTGATTTCTTCGCTCATCGTTGTTTTTACCTCCTTAATGATGCCCGCCGGTGTGGAAGCGCCGGCCGTGATCCCGACAATCCGGCAATCGGAAAGGTCCGCGCCGGAAAGCTCCTCCGCCCCCTCCACCTGGAGGACACGCTTGCAGCCTTGCCGGCAGATCTCAGACAGATGCCGTGTATTGGCGCTCTTACGGTCGCCCACCACTACCATCACGTCCGCCATGGCGGCGATCTCCGCCGCCTCAGATTGACGTTTTTGCGTAGCATAACATATTGTATCAAATATTTTCGCGTTTGTATACTGTTTTTTTAAGATTTTACAAGAACTTTCAAAAAGTTCACGAATACAGGTGGTCTGCGCCACCACGGTAATGGGCGTCTCCGGGGGCAATTCCCCCTTTTTCAGCCACGTTTCCACCTCTTCCGGCCCCTGGAACACCAGCGGATGCCGGCACCAGCTGGCAAGGCCCATGACCTCCGGATGCCGGGGCTCCCCGATGAGGATGACCTGCCGGCCTTCCCCCTCCGCCTGAGACACCAGCTCCTGGATGCGGCAGACGTTGGGACAGGTGGCGTTGACACAGCGGACACCGTTGGCCTCCAGCCGGTCCAGCACGCTTTTGAGTTCCCCGTGGGAGCGGATCACTACCGTCTCGCCGGGGCCCAGGTCCTCCGGCCGGTCCGTTTTCCGCACGCCCCGATCCGCCAGGTCCGCCACCACATGGGCGTTGTGGATCAGATCCCCCAGCATCCAGCAGCCGTGGGTCTCCTCCGCTGTGGTCTTGGCCAGTTCCACGGCCCGCTTCACTCCATAGCAAAAGCCGGCGCTCTCCGCTAAAACGATCTTCACAGCGGCGCGCCTCCCACCTGCTGTCCGCCCAGGGCGTAGGCCCGGCGCAGCAGCTCATCGGCGATGGCCTGCATCTCCTCCGACGTGCCCCGGCGGCCGGTATACACCGGCTCATAGGGCTCTCCGAAGATGACCCGTGTCCGGTGGAAGAGCTTTTTCCCCTGGCTGACGAACACCGGGATCAGCGTGGCTCCTGTGCGCACGCCGATGACCGCCGCGCCGCTGTGGGCGTGGGCCGGCAGGCCATCAGTATGACCAATGCCGTCCCGGATCACGGTTCCCTCGGAGAAGATCATCAGATTGTCGCCGTTTTTCAGCACCTGGATGGCGGTCTTCACCGCTGTGATGTCTGTGCCGCCCCGCTCCACGGGGAAGCCCCCCAGCTTTCGGAAAAACCAGTTCAAAAGCGGGTTGCGGAACAGTTCCGCCTTCCCCATGAAATAGAGCCGGAAATTGATGGGCAGCGCGGAGGCGATGACCAGCGGGTCAGCGTTGCTGGTGTGATTGGGACACAGCAGCACGCCGCTGGGGGGCACGTTTTCCAGTCCCTCCACATCCGTGGGGAACAGCCACCGCACCACGGGGCCCAACACCGTATATAAAACCGCGAAAAGTCGATTCAGTGGCTTCATCCCTCTGTCCGCTCCTTAATGATCCGCAGCAGCGCTTCCTCGCTTTGTTGGAAGTCCAGCGCGGTGGTATCCAGCAGCACGGCGTCCTCCGCCTGCTTCAGGGGCGCCGCGGCCCGGTGGGAGTCATCATAGTCCCGGCGGCGCATCTCCTCCAGCACTTTTTCAAAAGGCTCCGGCGTGCCCCGCTGTTCCAGTTCCCGGCAGCGGCGCCGTGCCCGCTCCTCCACATCAGCGGTGAGGAAGATCTTCACCGTGGCATCCGGCAGCACCACGGTGCCGATGTCCC
>CAZFJB010000255.1:0-2173 GCA_964519775.1 uncultured Oscillibacter sp. | reverse complement strand
AAGGTCATTGCCGCCGGTATTTTCTGCGTCGGCGGTGTGGCCATGGCCATGACCTATTCCCGGGCAAGCTGGGTGGGCCTTGCCTGCGCCATGGCGGTGTTTGTATTCTTGTGGAAGCCGAAGCTGATCCCGGCCTTTATCCTGCTGTGTCTGCTGGCGATCCCCTTTCTGCCCACCACGGTGCTCAACCGCATCCTGACCATCACCAACACGGCGGACTCCTCCACCTCCAGCCGGGTATCCCTTTATAAAGCGGCTATCGAGGTCATTAAGCGCTCGCCCATTACCGGCGCGGGCCTGGGCACCGCCGCCACCCAGGCGTATATCCGGGAGTTCAACCTCTACCATGACAAGGCCCCCTTTGTCCATGCCCACAACTTCTATCTGGAGGTCTGGATCCAGATGGGTCTTTTGGGTGTGGTGAGCTTTGTGGGCTCCATGCTGTGGAACATCAAAAACGCCGCCCGTGCCGCCCGGCACAGCGGCCCCTCCGTGGGCCGGACGGTGGCCATCGCCGCGGCCTCCGCCCTCTGCGGCGCCATGGTCTGCGGATTGGCGGACTTCCTGTGGAACTACCCCAGAGTCATGTGCATTTTCTGGTTCACCTTTGCCATGGCCATCGCCGGTGTGAAGGTCTGCGTAAGTGAGGCAGACGCCGCGTAAAATTTGACCGCCGTATGGATCTTGACCATACGGCGGTTTGTTTTGTCGTGTTTCCCTGCATCCTCCGCGGAGGGAACGATCACTCCCGCTTTTCTGCCGGGTAGGGGATGAAATAAGGCTGGGTGCCCCGCTCTTCCAGCTTCTGCTCCAGCCACGCTTTCAGTGTCTCCACGCCCTCTTCCGTCCAGGGGACGGAGGTGGTCTCCACGTCCTTGGCAAGCTCAAAGCTGGTGTTCTCATAGACCCAGGCAGTCAGCGTGCCCTTGCCGTCGGTCCAGCCCTCCCGCTGAAAACGGTAGCGGAACGTGCCGATGCTGCCGGGATACACAGATGCCTTGGTGAAAAACTGCACATTCAAATGGTCAAAATGTCCCATACACGTCTCCTTACTCTGCTTGATCTCACATTGACAGCATACCACAGTTTTCCGCTTTTCGCAACGGCGGCCTTGTGCCGGGACCAATGTTGGAGTATAATAAACGAGAACAGGCAAAGGAGATATACGCATGAAGATCTTAGTCCTTTCTGATTCCCACGGAAATATTGACAATATGGAAGCGGCGGTGGAGCGGGAGCGGCCGGAGATGATCCTGCACCTGGGGGACTGCTGGCGGGACGCGGAGCGTCTGGCGGAGCGGTATCCTCAGATCCCCATGGAGCATGTGCCCGGCAACTGTGATGTCCGCCCGGAAGAGGCGGCGGAAAAGCTGCTGTTTTTGGGGGACTGCCGGGTCCTGATCTGCCACGGCCACACCTATGGCGTGAAAACCTCACTGCTGATGGCGGGCTACCGGGCGGAGGAAGAAAATCTGGATGCCTTCCTCTTCGGTCATACCCATCGCCCCCTGGTGGACAAGCGGGGCAAGACGCTGTTTCTCAACCCCGGCACCATTGGGAAGGCCCCCCGGCCCACTTACGCTGTGCTGACGGCGGAGGGCGGTAAGATCGATGGCCGGATCGTCTTTTTGGACCCCTGATCGGGTATAAGCAGAAAAAATAGCTCAACTCAAATTTTTTAATTTTACAAAGACCGGCCTTTCTGCTATAATACAGGGTCGGTGGAAGTTTAAACCACGATTCAAACATCTGATAAACAATTTATAGCGCTGCTTTTGCGGCAGCGGCAGAATGGAGTTTTGATTATGAGCCGTATGGTCGGTACCATTTCCCGGGGCGTCCGTGCCCCCATTATCCGCAGCGGCGACGATCTGGTGGAGATCGTCACCAATTCTGTTTTGGAAGCTGCTGCCCAGCCGGAGGACGGTTTTGCCGTCCGCGACCGGGATGTGGTGGCTATGACGGAGGCCATCGTGGCCCGGGCTCAGGGCAACTACGCCAGCGTGGACGATATCGCCGCCGATGTGAAGACCAAGCTGGGCGGCGAGACTGTGGGCGTGATCTTTCCCATCCTCAGCCGCAACCGCTTTGCCGTCTGCCTGCGGGGCATTGCCAAGGGTGCCAAGAAGATCGTCCTGATGCTCAGCTACCCCTCTGACGAGGTGGGCAACCA
>CAZFJB010000254.1:0-2175 GCA_964519775.1 uncultured Oscillibacter sp. | reverse complement strand
GATGGTGATCTCCAGCGGAGGCGGCAGCTCGATGCGCAGCCGCACCTGCAGCCAACTGGGAACATACAAAAGGGCGATGGTCAGCACGCAGAAGAACGCGCCTTCATAGTTGTGCAGAAAGAGCTGGCGCACCAGCGTCACGATCACCAGCACACGCAGACAGTAAAAAACGATAAAAGAGCTTTTGTGTTCCCGCAGCTCCTGCATCATGGCCTGGTGAAAGGTTTTTTTCAGCCAGCCTTTTTCTTTTTTCGCTCGTTTCAAATTGACAATTCCTCCCGGATCACAGATTACTTTTGGCAGCGAAGCGCGATCCCTCTTCCGGCCGGCTCATCAGGCCAAGCTGATAAAAAGCCACGGCGCTGGCGGCCGCCACATTCAGGGAGTCCACCCCGTGGCTCATGGGGATCATCACGGTGTAGTCGCAGTGGGCGATGGTGTCAGAGGCAAGGCCATCCCCCTCGGTGCCCATGACCACCGCCAGCTTTTCCTCGGCGGCGAGGCGGGGGTCGTTTAGGCGGATGGAATCCTCCCGCAGGGCCATGGCGACGGTCTTGAAGCCGTACTGCCGCAGCAGGGCCGCCCAGTCCGTGTCCTCGGGGAGGTAGGTCCAGGGGACAAGAAACACGTTGCCCATGCTGACCCGGCTGGAGCGGCGGTAGAGGGGGTCGCTCCCGGCGGCGGTCAGCAGCACTGCGTCCATGCCCAGAGCCGCGGCGGAGCGGAAGATGGCGCCGATGTTGGTGGGATTCATCACGTTTTCCAGCACGGCAATGCGCTGGGACTTTTTGCAGATGTCCTCCACTGTGGGCAGGGGCGGGCGGCGCATGGCGCACAGCATCCCCCGGGTGAGATGAAAACCGGTGAGCTGGGTCAGGACTTCCAGTTCCGCGGCGTAGACCGGGATGTCGGCGGGGCAGCGGGCCAGGATCTCCGATCCCTTGCCGGTGATGTGTTTCGTCTCCATCAGAAAGGACACCGGCACGCATCCGGCGTCCAGTGCCCGCCCAATGACCAGCGGGCTTTCCGCCACAAAGAGGGCGTTGGCCGGGTCTGCCCGGTTCAAAAGCTGATTTTCTGTCAGCCGGGCGTAAATGTCCAGCTCCGGTGCGGTGAAGTCGGTAATGGGAATGACATGGGGCATGGGAGTTCCTCCTGTGCGTGGTTGATATTCTCATCATTATATAAAATATGGGGAGAAATGACAAGGGTTAAGATGTTATTCCGGCACCTGACGGTATTTGTTACCGCTTTGTTGTGGAATTGGCCCGCCCGGTATGGCATACTAAAAAAGTGGGAACGGAGGAAGAGTATGGATACAAAAATGGATCTGCGCCCACCCATCCACCGGAGCTGGCTGCGGTTACGGTTGGGGAAAGCATACTACACCGGAAAGCGGTATCTCCTGTGGTGCTCGCCCAAATTCAAATGGGCGAAGACGCGGCAAAGCGAGCGGATGCCCTGTGTCCAGTTCGCCCACACCACGCCGCTGATGCGGCAGCTCCGGGGTGAGGAGATGGTCTGGCAGGAGAACAAGGTGACGAACCTGAAACTTGCCGTCAGCCGTCTGGATGGGCTGGTTTTACAGCCGGGGGAGACCTTCAGCTACTGGCGGCTCATCGGAAAGCCCTCCGCCCGGAAGGGCTACAAGGAGGGCATGGTGCTGTTTCTGGGGCGCATTGGCGGGGACATCGGCGGCGGGCTGTGCCAGCTCTCTAACCTCATCTTCTGGATGACCCTCCACACGCCCTTGACGGTGACGGAACGCTACCGCCACTCCCATGATGTGTTCCCGGATTCCAACCGCACCCAGCCTTTTGGCAGTGGGGCTACCTGCGCCTATCCCCACCGGGATCTGATGATCCGCAACGACACGGAGCGGCCCTATCAGCTCTGCCTCCGGGTGGGGGAGACCAATTTGGAGGGGGAGTGGCGCTCCGTGGAGCCGCCGACGCTGAAATTTCGTGTAGTGGAGCGGGATGCGCGCATCGATCAGGCATCGTGGGGCGGCTATATCCGGCATAACCAGCTCTGGCGGGAGGTCTATGACACGGAGGATCGGCTTTTGGATGAGCAGTATCTCTGCACCAACGATGCCATTATGATGTACAGCCCCCTGCTGGGCAAAGGAGAGGAACATGAAGTACCATAACGTGCGGGCGGCCCGCTTCATCG
>CAZFJB010000253.1:0-2178 GCA_964519775.1 uncultured Oscillibacter sp. | reverse complement strand
AGGCCACGGCCCGCCGCAAGCTGCTGGACAAGCTGACGGTGGAGGAGATGCCCGCTTCCTCCCGCCGCTATCCCTTCGTGGGCTTTACCATGGACCGGGAGTGCGGTAAGGAGATCCTGGCGGTGGAGAACCTGTCCAAGACTGTGGATGGCCGCAAGGTATTGGACAACATCTCCTTCCGGGTGAACAAGGGCGACAAGATCGCCTTCGTGGGGGAGGACGAGATCGCCAAGACCACCCTCTTCAAGATCATCATGGGCGAGCTGGAGCCGGACGAGGGCAGCTACAAGTGGGGCACCACCATCACCACCAGCTACTTCCCTCTGGACAACTCCGCCTTCTTCAACGACTGTGATCTGAACCTGGTGGACTGGCTGGCCCAGTTCACCCCCAACATCCCCGAGGCCAATACCGAGTCCTTTAAGCGCTCCTTCCTGGGACGGATGCTCTTCTCCGGCGACGACGTGTTTAAGCCTGTGAAGGTCCTCTCCGGCGGTGAGAAGGTCCGGTGTATGCTCTCCCGCATGATGCTCTTCGGCTCCAACGTGCTGGTGCTGGATCAGCCCACCAACCACCTGGATCTGGAATCCATCACCGCCGTCAACAACGGCCTGATGGACTTCAAGGGCGTGGAGCTCTTCGCCAGCCACGACCATGAGTTTGTCCAGACCATCGCCAACCGCATCATGGTGCTGGAGGACGGCAAGCTCACCGACCGCCTGGGCACCTATGAGGATTATCTGGCTACCATGACCCAGGCGTAAGCCTCGGGCAGTAAAACCTTCATACAGCGTAAAAAACCGGGCAGGTGTTTTCAAAACACCTGCCTGGTTTTCTTGTCGGATGGGGCGGCTCTGTTACAAAACCGCCTGGGCCAGGGTGACCAGCAAAGGCACCGTGACCACGGAGAGAAGGGTGCTTAAACAGACTGTCACCACGCTGAATTCATAGTCGCAGTCATACTGCTGGGCAAAGACGCAGATGTTGGCCCCCACAGGGGTGGCCGCCGCCAGAAACGCCGCCAGGGCGATCTCCGGGTTGGAGATGGGCAGCAGGCAGAAGACCAGCAGCGTCACGGCAGGGCTGATGACGGTGCGGAGCAGCACGCAGCCCAGCGCCCGCCGGTCCAGCAGCCGCTTCAGCGGCAGCCGCGCCATATAGGTGCCCATAAGGATCATGGCGATGGGGGTGTTCATGTCCGCGATGTAGCCCAGCGTGCTTTGGATGATAGCGGGGACCGGGATCTGGGAGACGAACAGGGCTACGCCGATGACGATGGCGATGACCACCGGGTTCTTGGCGATGGTTTTCACCGAGATAGCGTCCCGCCGGTCCGCCATGATGTAAACGCCGTAGGTCCATTGGAACAGATTCAGCAGCGCCACGGAGGCGGCAATGTAGAAAACGCCCTGCTGGCCGATGATGGCCTGGGCCAGAGGAATGCCGATGAAGCCGGCGTTGCAGAAGGCGGCGGCAAAGTTTTCCAGTCTCCGCCGCTTTCCGTAGACCAGATAGGCGATCCCCATGGCCAGGATAAAACCGGTCAGGGCCAGCCCAGCCGAGAGGGCCAACTCCGCCAGTCGCTCTGTGGAAAACTCGGTGATATAGGACCGCACAATGACGCAGGGGATGATGACCCGCAGCAAAATGGCCCCCAGGTCCTTCGTACCCTGGGCGGAGAGAAAGCCCTTGCGGCTAAGATAAACGCCTACGGCTGCCAGCAGCGCCATAATGACGATCTGCCGCAGCAGGATCATGATCAACATAAGAAAGCCTCCTGACATGGCGCGAGAACTGTGCCCGCACGCCGCGGACCTGCGCCCTACCGCTACTATACGAACTTTTACCGTGAATTTCAACTGCCTTTTCCCATTTCCACGCAAAAAAAGAGGAGACCCGCCCCGCGGCGGGACAGCGGAACAGTGCCTCCGGCTGATGCGGGAGGCACTGGGAAGATCGAGATCAGAGCACGGCGCAGCGCCGGCAGGTCAGCAGATGGGCAATAGACCTTCTTTTTTCAAAATAGTTTGAAATTCTGAACGCAGAAAAGCGCCTGAAATCTTTCGATTTCAGGCGCTTTTGGTGGAGAATAGCGGGATCGAACCGCTGACCTCTTGACTGCCAGTCAAGCGCTCTCCCAGCTGAGCTAATCCCCCAGACTGTTTCGTTTGAACTTGT
>CAZFJB010000252.1:0-2183 GCA_964519775.1 uncultured Oscillibacter sp. | reverse complement strand
GCTTCCGGGCGGAGGAGCTTTTAGATGAGGAAACGCCCTCCTTCGACCCCCGGCTGGACCCCAAATGCTGCTGGGCGCTGCGGCACCCGGAGTTTTTCCCAGTGGAGGTGAACCGGGCAGACTATGAGGCGCTGCTGCGGGTCCCGGGGCTGGGGGTCGTTTCCGCCCGCCGCATCCTCTCCGCCCGCCGGAACGGCCCGCTGCGGATGGAAAATCTGCCGAAGCTGGGCGTGGTCATGAAGCGGGCTCAGTATTTCCTCACCGCTTCCGGCCGCATGGCCGATGGTCTCCGGTTCAGTCAGGACAGCCTTCTGCGAAACCTTGTGGCCGCGGAGGCGCCCCAGCTCCCCCAGGCGGACTGGAAACAGTTCTCCCTGTTTGACAACGCTGGCTGAATTTTCCCTACCCGAGGTGCCCTATGAACGATCTTGTCTATTTCTACGACGGCAGTTTTAACGGGTTTCTCTGCTGTATCTTTGAAAGCTACGCGCGAAAGGAGATCCCCACCGCCATCACCGGCGATGAGGATCTCACGCTGACGCTGTTCCCCACCAGAAGCGTCCCAACAGACCCGGACCACGCCGGGCGGGTCCTGCGAAAGGTCCGCAAGCTCTCGTCCTATGCCTGTGAGCTGCTGCGTCTGGGCTTTCTCACCTGCGCGGAGGATCGGGAAGTGATGCTCTACCGTCTGGTGGCAAAGCTCTTGCGGGACGGCCCCGGCTTCCTCCGGGATCTCTCCGATGAGACGCTGTACCCGGTGGTGTCCGCCGTGCGGCACCTCAACGGCGAGGCCCACCTGCTGAAAGGTTTTGTCCGCTTTTCAGAACTGGGCGGTGTCCTGGGCAGTGAGATCGAGCCGAAAAACCGTGTTCTCCCCATCCTGCGGGGACATTTCTGCGCCCGTTACCAGAACGAAAAATTCTTCATTTATGACCGGACCCACCACGAGGCCCTGTTTTACGCAGCCGGAAAGGCGATGATCCGCCCGCTGGCGGATTTCCAGATGGCGCCGCCGGACGAGACGGAGGCGCAGTATCGCCTTTTGTGGAAGCGCTTTTACGACACCATCGCCATCCGGGAGCGGGAAAATCCCAAAGGCCGGATGCGGAATATGCCCAAGCGCTACTGGGGCACCATGACGGAGTTCCAGGGTGCGGACTATTTCACGCCCCGAAACTCTTCCGCAGCCGTTCCAGTCCCCGGCGTTCCAGCCGGGAGACCTGCACCTGGGATACCCCCAGCACCCGGGCGGTCCGCTCCTGGGTCAGCCCTTTGAAATAGCGCAGGAGAATGGTCATCCGCTCCTTTTCCGGCAGGTCCTCAATGGCTTCCCGCAGAGCGATGCGCTCCACCAGCGTGTCCTCCGGTGCCTCCGTGCCCAGCATCCCCTCCAGAGCCAGGCCATCTGCTGATTCCCGCTGCAGGGAGTCCGGCGGCTCTGTGGCCAGGTCGATCCGGGCGATCTCCTCCACAGTCCAGCCGGTGTGCTCCGCCAGTTCGGAAAGGCGGGGTTCCCGCCCCAGCTCCTGGCGCAGCCGCTCCCGCAGTGCGTAGAGGGTCATGGACTGCTCCCGGATGCTCCGCCCCACCTTCACGGCGCCGTCATCCCGCAGAAAGCGGCGGATCTCGCCGGCGATCTTGGGCACGGCGTAGGTGGAAAAGCAGGTGCCGTAGGCAAAGTCGAAGCCCCGGACCGCCTTCAAAAAGCCCAGACAGCCCAGTTGATACAGGTCGTCCGGCTCTACGCCCCGGCCATAATACCGCCGGACCACGCTCCAGATCAGGCCATTATTTTCCAGGACCGCCTGCTCACAGGCCGCCCGGTCCCCCTCCTGAGCCGCCCGCAGCAGCTCCATGGCGGCGCTCATCGCTTGACCCGCTGAGCGATCTTCTTTTTCATCACCACCGTGGTGCCCCGGCCGACTGTGGAGCGCACCGTCAGCGTATCCATAAAGCTCTCCATAATGGTGAAGCCCATGCCGCTGCGCTCATCGCCGCCGGTGGTGAACATGGGCTGCCGGGCCCTGTCCACATCCGGGATGCCCCGGCCATGGTCCCGGACCGTCACCTCCAGCACGCTGCCGCAGATCCGCACCTTCACCGTCACCTTTCCGATGGTGTCGGGATAGGCGGGTACGATGGCGTTGGTGGCCGCCTCGGACACGGCGGTCTTGATGTCCTCC
>CAZFJB010000251.1:0-2202 GCA_964519775.1 uncultured Oscillibacter sp. | reverse complement strand
GGACGTGAAGGGCATCAGCCACATCACCGGCGGCGGCTTCTATGAGAATATCCCCCGCTGCATCCCTGACGGCCTGTGCGCCAAAATTGACAAGAGCGTCGTCAAAACGCCCGCTATTTTCAAGATGCTCCAGGAAAAGGGCAATATCTCTGAACACGATATGTTCAACACCTTCAACATGGGCGTTGGCATGGCCGTGGTCGTCAGCCCCGAGACAGCGGACGCCGCCCTGGCCGCTTTGAAGGCGGAAGGCATTGACGCCTATGTCATGGGCACCATCATCAAGGGTGAGGACAAGGTGGCGCTGTGCTGAGACGCGCCGCCCTCATCCCGGCGGCAGAAGGGAGGATCTGACATGAACAAAGCGAAGATCGCCGTGCTGGTCTCCGGCGGCGGCACAAATTTGCAGGCGTTGCTGGACGCCCAGGCGGCAGGAAAACTGCCCCACGGCGAGATCGCCCTGGTGATCTCCTCCAGCAAAACGGCCTACGCGCTGGAGCGGGCGGCAAAGGCCGGCGTCCCGGCCTATGCGGTCTCCCGCAAGGAGCTGGGCTCTCAGGCAGATTTCGAGGCGGGCATCTCCCGCCTTCTGGAAAGCCACCAGATCGACCTGATCGTCCTGGCAGGCTTTTTGAGCATCCTCAGTTCTGACTTTACTGCCCGGTGGCCCCGGCGCATCCTGAATATCCACCCGGCCCTGATCCCCTCCTTCTGCGGCAAGGGGATGTACGGTCTGAAAGTCCACGAGGCGGCCCTGGCCAAGGGCGTAAAGGTCACCGGTGCCACAGTTCACTTCGTCAATGAGATCCCGGACGGCGGCGAGATCCTGCTGCAAAAGGCAGTGGATGTCCTCCCCGGCGACACCCCCGAGCGCTTACAGCGCCGGGTGATGGAGCAGGCGGAATGGCTCCTGCTGCCCCAGGCCGCGGAGTTGGTATCCGCCGCCATTATGAATGAAAAGGAGAATGGGTGATGAATGTTTATGAGATCGGCTCCATGGCCGAAAAACTCTCCGCCAATACCTATCCCGGCCGGGGCATCGTTCTGGGCGTCACGCCGGACGGCACCCACGCTGTAGCCGCCTATTTCATCATGGGCCGCAGCGTCAACAGCCGCAACCGGGTCTTTGTAGAGGAGCCGGACGGCATCCGCACAGAGGCTCACGACCCTTCCAAAATGGAAGACCCCCATCTGATCATCTACCATCCTGTCCGGGAGGTGGGCCAGGGCCTGATCGTCACCAACGGCGACCAGACGGATACCGTCTGGGAATATCTGGCCCAGGGTGAGAGCTGGGAAGCCGCCCTGCGCACCCGCCAGTTTGAAGATGACCGCCCCAACTGGACGCCCCGCATCTCCGGTCTGCAGGCCGGGGACGGCAGCTATAAATTCTCCATCCTGAAAGCGGCGGACGCCGAGGGCTCCGCCTGTGTCCGCAATTTCTTCGAATATCCCGCCCTGCCGGGCCTGGGCCATTTCCTCCACACCTATGTGTGCGATGGTGCCCCGGTGATCCCCACCTTCCAGGGGGAGCCGGAACGGGTGGCTATGCGGAATGACATCGATGCCTTCACCGCGGAGCTGTGGGACAATCTGAATGCCGACAACAAAATTTCCCTGTTTGTGCGCTATACGGACCTCAAGACCCGGGCCTATACCCAGCGCATCCTGAATAAGCATCTGGAGGAGAAGTGAGATGAAAGATCTGGAACTGAAATACGGCTGCAACCCCAACCAAAAGCCCGCCAGCATCTATGTCAACGATGGCCGTGACCTCCCTCTGGAGGTTTTGAACGGCAAGCCCGGCTACATCAACTTTATGGACGCGCTGAACTCCTGGCAGCTTGTCAAGGAACTGAAGGCCGCCACCGGCCTGCCCTCCGCCGCCAGCTTCAAGCACGTTTCCCCCGCCGGTGCTGCCGTGGGCCTGCCCCTTAGCGACACGGACCGGAAGATCTACTTTGTGGAGGGCGGCGCGGAGCTGTCTCCCATCGCCTGTGCCTACATCCGGGCCCGGGGCGCTGACCGTCTTTGCTCCTACGGCGACTGGGCAGCTCTCTCCGATGTATGCGACGCTGACACCGCCCGGTATTTGAAAGCCGAGGTGTCTGACGGCATCATCGCCCCCGGCTATACTGAAGAAGCTCTGGAGATCCTGAAAACCAAAAAGGGCGGCAAGTACAACGTGGTGAAGATCGACCC
>CAZFJB010000250.1:0-2205 GCA_964519775.1 uncultured Oscillibacter sp. | reverse complement strand
GCCATCATCCGGGATCTGGACCTGCGCAAGCCCATCTATCGCCAACTGGCGGCCTACGGCCACATGGGCCGGGAGGATCTGGGCGTGACCTGGGAGAAGACCGACCGGGTGGAGGCCCTGAAGGCGGCTCTGAACTGAGTTCGGCTCCGCGATTCTTAACATCAAACCCCGGAAGCGGTCTCCGCTTCCGGGGTTTTCCTTTGAGTGGTTGATTCTCCCCTGAAAATATGGTATGATTTTGCCACGAATATAAAGGAGGCGTGCCATGCCAGCCATTTCTGTGATCGTGCCGGTGTATCAGGCGGAAACGCTGCTGCCCCAGTGTGTAGAGAGCGTGCTGCACCAGACTTTTTCCGACTGGGAGCTTCTGCTGATCGATGACGGCAGCCGGGACGGTTCTCCCGCCCTCTGTGACGGCTACGCCGTGAAAGACCCCCGCATCCGTGCCTTTCACAAGCCCAACGGCGGCGTTTCCAGCGCCCGGAATCTGGGACTGGAGCAGGCTGTCGGGCAGTGCATCGCCTTTCTGGACGCGGATGATGCCTTTGAACCGGCGGCGTTGGAAACGCTGTGGCACCTTCGGGAGCAGGCGGGGGCGGACAGCGCCGGCTGCGCCCACCTCAATGTGACACCGGAGGGAAATGTCCGGGCGGAACTGCTGCTTCCCGCCGGGGTGTATGAACAGACCGGCATCCGGGAGCGCGTCCTTTGGCCCCTGACCGGGGAGCGGCTGCGGCCCCCGGTGTTCAACGGTTTTATCTGGCGCTTTCTCTTTGATGCCGCCATCCTCCGGGACAATGCCATCACCTTTGAGGGGGCCTATCTGGAGGACGAGCTGTTTTTGATGGAATACTTTGCCAATTCCCGCCGCCTTGCGGTCACGGAGACGCCGCTGTACCGCTATCTGGAAAATCCCGCCTCTGCCACCCACCGCTATATGAAGGACTATCCGGCGGTGTTTGCCCGGTTCCTGGAGCGGAAGGAGGAGATCGTGGAGCGATACGGCCTCTCTGCCGCCCGGCCCCAGTGGCGGGCCAACACGGTGTGGGCAGGGCTGCTGATCGCCGTGGGCAACGAGTATGCCAAAAGCAACCCCAAGTCCCCCAGGGAAAAGCAAAAAGAAGTGGCAGCCCTGTGTGCCCGGCCGGACTTTGCGAAAGCCATCCGGGAATTGCGTCCCAAGGGCCTCAGCCGCAACAAGCAGATCGCGGCGGATCTCATCGGCGGCGGCCATTTCGCCGCGCTGACGGCGCTGTACCGCCTGAAAAACCGGATGTAACGAAGGAGTACCTATGACGCTTTGGCAAACCAGCCTGACCTGCCATATCTGGGTCTGGCTTTGTAACGTATATGAGGACAGCACGCTCCACCGCCTTCTGGCGGCGGCAGGCCGCTGGTGCAATGGGCAGATCGAGGGGAGCCGTGTGCTGCGGCCTCTGTGCCGTGAGGGCATCGTGGCCCGGGCGTGGCAGGGGAGCCTGCTGTGCCGCCTTTTGAGCGCCCTGGCGAACCTGCCGGGAACGCTGCTCCACAAGTGGTATCAGGCGTGGACCGTCACCTTTGAAGACAGCTTCTTTGCCCGTCTGGCCTTTGATATGGGAGATAATGCCGCTATTGCCCAATTCTGGTGCATCGCGGCGCTGTGGTGTATCCCCTATGAGCGGTGGAACAACGCCTACAGCTTTATGACCGGCATTTTGCTTCTGCTGCTGTTTTACGCCGGGGCCATGCGCACCGGGCGGCGGCTGGATCTGGCGCGCGTCGGCATCTATCCGCTGCTGATGACCGCTTCCGTGGCGCTGGCGGTGGTATTTTCCTACGCGCCGGGACTTTCCGAGCGGTTTTTGCTCTATCATGTATCCGCCGCGCTGCTGACACTGATGACGGTCAGCTCCGTGCGGAATGGGGAGGACCTAAAGCGCTTGTGCGCCGGGGCCGCTGTCTGCGTGGGCGTCACCGGAGCCTATGGCATCGTCCAGCGCCTCCAGGGCGTGGAGGTGAATGCCTCCTATGTAGATCTGAAAGTCAACGCCGGTATGCCTGGGCGGGTCTACTCCATTTTTGACAATCCCAACACCTTCGCTCAGGTGCTGTTGCTGCTGCTGCCCCTGGTGCTGGCGCTGATGCTGACGGCAAAGCACTGGCCCTGGAAGGTCATTGCCGCCGGTATTTTCTGCGTCGGCGGTGTGGCCATGGCCATGACCT
>CAZFJB010000249.1:0-2210 GCA_964519775.1 uncultured Oscillibacter sp. | reverse complement strand
TTTTCCTTGCAAGAAACGCACATGGGCGGATTCCTCCTCTTAAAATCACACATTGTTGATATTTTACCACTGTTTGGAGAAAAATACAAGAGCGAACAAGCGCAACATGGGTCTATCCTCCTCAGGTTCCCTGTGTAAGGGGACTGAGAGGTTGTTGGAGCCGCCAGTGCCTGCAAGCGGGCGGCCATTGGCCGCCCCTACAGGAGGATATCTCGATCGCGTATCATTTTGATCATCGCCGCAGGCGATCCCTTCATTGTCAATTGTCAATTTCCAATTCATATCCGCCCTTGACTTTTGTGTTACAATAAGAATTAGAAAAAACGACAAAAGAGGTCCTTTATGCTTCCATTTCAGAAACCAACCATCGCAGACCGCCCCTGGATCCAGCGCATCTATGAATGCTCCGGCTACCGGGGAGCGGAATATACCTTTGCCAACCTCTATCTCTGGTCCTATTTTTACGGTGAAGTCTGCCAGTACAAGGGATTTTTGTGCCAGCGGCTGAACTTTCAGGACATTCATCAATATCTCTATCCCGCCGGATGCGGCGACCCCAGGGAGGTGCTGGATCTTCTGTGGGCGGACAGCCTTCAGAAGGGCTGGCGCTTTGTGGTGCGCGGCCTGACACAGCAGACCATGGCCACCATGCAGGCGCTGTATCCCGGAAAATTTACCTATGAGACCGACCGAAACGCCTTCGACTATCTCTATGAGATCGGCACTTTGGCAGATCTGGCAGGCAAAAAGTATCAGGCCAAGCGCAATCACATCAACCGCTTTGTGGAAAGTCATCCGGACTGGTACACCACCCCTATCACCCACGAGAATCTGGAAATCTGCATGGCGCTGTCGGAAAAATGGTGCGCCTCTCACACCGATGCCGGCGACAAGCGGGCGCTGGACAAAGCCTTTGCCCACTATGACGAGCTGTGCTTCGAGGGACTGATTCTCTATGCTGAGGAGGGAAATCCCGTGGGCTTCTCCATGGGTAACCGCATCAGTCAGGACACCTTCGATGTAAACTTTGAAAAGGCCTTTGCCGAGGTACAGGGCGCTTATCCCATGATCAACCGGGAGTTTGCCCGGCTTATCCGGACCCAGCATCCGGAGATCGTCTACCTCAACCGTGAGGACGACATGGGTCTGGAGGGCCTGCGGAAATCCAAAGAAAGCTATCACCCGATTTTGCTGGAGAAATTTATTGCAAGTGAAATCGGCTGAACGGTCATAACAGCAAAATTCCAATTTGTCGATTGAACATCGGAGGTGTTCCATGCTTCGCCAGGCCTTTCCGGAGGATAATGTTCCAATCTCGTCTTTGTGGAGTGCGGTGTTTGGTGATTCCGAATCCGCTGTCCGGCGCTTTTTTGCAGCTTTCCCCAACTGTCTGAGCTATGTGGCCGAGGAAGCCGGGCAGATCGTGGCCATGGTCCACGCCCTGCCGCAAACCCTCAGTCCGGAGATCCCGGTGGCCTATCTCTATGCCGTGGCCACCCGGGCTGACTGCCGGGGGCGGGGTCTTTGCCGGGAGCTGCTTGCCTTTGCCGAACGGGAGCTTCAGCAGCGGGGTTTTGCCTGCTGTGTTCTGGCCCCGGCGGAACCGGAGCTATTCTGGTTTTATGAAAAGCTTGGCTACACCACCGCTTTTTTCCGCAGACACACGGCTTTTCCCGGCGGAACGGCCATTTCTGCCGCCCAATACGCTTCCCTGCGGAAATCGCTTCTCACCGGTCCGCACATGGTCTATGATCTGCCGACGCTGGAATACGCAGCCAACACCTACGGCCTGACCTTTTACCGGACTGCCACCGGGATCGCCGCCGCCGGGCCGGAGTATACCGCCGAGGTGCTGCCGGAGGATCTGGGCGGTGCCCCCTGCGCCATGCTCCGCTGGCTGGACCATCCCCGCGCGCGGGAAGCGGGCTATCTGGGCTTTGCACTGGATTAACGAAAAATACACCGGGGAAATCGTTGCGAAATTACCGGTAATATGGTATAAATATTAGATACAATAGAAACAAAGGAAGAGGCAGCTCTATGCTCGAATTACAAAACCTGACCTTCACCGTCCCGGCGGAGAATGGTACGACCGACATTCTGAAGGATGTCTCCCTCACCATTGAGGATAAAAAATTTCTGGTGATCACCGGCCCCAACGGCGGCGGTAAGACCACCCTGGCCAAGGTCATCATGGGCCTGGTCACCCC
>CAZFJB010000248.1:0-2230 GCA_964519775.1 uncultured Oscillibacter sp. | reverse complement strand
GAGCGGTCCTAAGCGATGCTTTCCCGGACCGGGAGAGCGGGATACATAAGAGGACAGTATGAAACAGAGATCTCTCGGAACAACTTTATTGACGTTGGCGGCAGCGCTGGCCCTGACGGTTTATTTTGCGGTGCAGGCTGTGAACTATTTCGGCGACCCGCTGACCACCACGGTGACGTATCTCTATCAGGTGGAGGAGAGCGTCAGCCTCTCCGGCTATGTGATCCGGGAGGAGCAGGTGCTCCTCGGAGAACAGCGGGCTGCTGCAGCTTCTGCGGGAAGAGGGAGAGCGGGTCAGCACCGGCGGCGCGGTGGCCAACCTGTATGCGGACCAGACATCTCTGGACCGGCAGGAGGAGATCGCCGCCCTGGACCGTAGTCTGGAACAGCTGGAATACGCAAAAGAAGCGGCTCTGGGCGCGGAAGCCGTCCAGAAGCTGGACGTGCAGATCCGCCGCAGTCTGGTGGAGTACCGCTCCGCCCTGGCAGCGGACCGCTACCGGGACGCGGAGAAGGAGGGCTCCTCCCTCCGGGCCCAGATCCTGAAGCGGGATTACAGCAGCGCCGGGACGGAGGATCTGGATGCCCGGATCGCGGAGCTGCAAAGCCAGCTGAAGACCCTGCGGGCTCAGTCCTCCGGCTCGGTCCGGCGGATCACCGCCGGGACCAGCGGACTGTATTCTGCCGTTGTGGACGGGTATGAGACGGTGCTGACGCCGGACAAGCTGGAGTCCCTGACCCCCTCGGCCCTCTCCGCCGTGAAGGCGGACAGCGGGACGGCTTCCAACGTAGGCAAGCTGATTTTGGGGAAGACGTGGTACTACGCGGCGGCGGTCTCCACGGAGACGGCGGAGCGTCTGCAAAAGGCGGAGCAGCAGGGCTCCTTGCAGCTGCGCTTTGCCAAGGGCGTAGACCGGGACCTGCCGGTGCATTTGGCCTCAGTGGGCGCGGAGGAGAACGGCCGGGTGTTGGTCGTGCTTGAGGGCGAGGAGTATCTGGCCCAGCTGACGCTGCTGCGTCAGCAGAGCGCCCAGGTGATCTGCGGCTCCGTAGAGGGGCTGCGGGTGCCCAAGGAGGCACTGCGCATCGTGACCCGGACGGCCACGGCGGAGGACGGCACGGAGACAGAGACGCGGACCACCGGCGTTTACTGCGTGGTGGGTCTGGAGGCGGCCTTCAAGCCGGTGAAGACCGTTTACACCGGCGAGCATTTCGTGCTGGTGGAGGCGGATCCTCCGGCAGACCGGGAGACCCAGCGGCTCCGGGCCGGGGAAGAGATCATTGTGAGCACCAGGGACCTGTATGACGGCAAGGTGGTCCGGTAAGAGAAAGGAAGTTGGAGAGATGTCCATTGTGGAAAACATCGCCCGGATCCGGGCGGACATGGAAGCGGCGGCCCGGGAGGCGGGTCGGGACCCCAGTGAAATTTTACTGGTGGGCGCCAGCAAGATGAACGATGCCCAGGCGTGCCGGGAGGCCGTTGCCGCCGGGATCGATGCACTGGGAGAGAACCGGGTCCAGGAGATGGTCCAGAAGCTGGGGGAGCACGCCTACGAGGGCGCGCCGCTGCACTTCATCGGCCATTTGCAGCGCAACAAGGTCAAGCAGGTGGTGGGCGTGGCGGAGCTGATCCAGTCCGTGGGCTCCCTGAGCCTGCTGGACGAGATCGAACGTGTGGCCGCCGCCAAGGGACTGGTGCAGGACGTCCTGCTGGAGGTGAACGTGGGCGGGGAGGAGGCCAAGAGCGGCTTTGCCCCGGAGGAGGTGCCCGCCGCGGCGGAGGCGGCCCTGGAGCGGCCCCATGTGCGGGTGCGGGGCCTGATGACCATTCCGCCGGCGGAGGCGGACCGGGAGACCAATATGCGGTATTTCCGACAGGTTCAGACACTTTATGTTGACATCAACGAGAAATTGTTCCATAATGAACTCAAGTATCTATCCATGGGCATGAGCGGCGACTTTGCCGACGCGATCCGCGCCGGGGCCACCATGGTCCGTGTGGGAAGCGCCATTTTCGGCGCGCGCCACTATTCTTAAACGTCCAACAGGAGGGCTTTGCCATGGGCATTTTTGATGAACTGAAGAAGCTGACCCATCCCTATGAGGATGAGGACGAGGAATTGAGGATTTCGAGGAGACGCCCCGGAAGGAGCTCAAAGGTCTCCTTCCGGGGCGTCTCCGCGAAATCCTCAAATTACTCGTCCTCATCCGCATAGGGATGGGTCAGCAT
>CAZFJB010000247.1:0-2262 GCA_964519775.1 uncultured Oscillibacter sp. | reverse complement strand
CCACGGAGATCGAGCCCTTCGGCGGCGCGGCCACCTGCATCGGCGGCTGCATCCGTGACCCCCTGTCTGGCCGGGCTTACGTCCACCAGGCTATGCGGGTCACCGGCGCGGGAGACCCCCGGGCGGCGCTGGAGGATACCCTCCCCGGCAAGTTGCCCCAGCGGAAGCTGTGCCAGACCGCGGCGGCGGGTTATTCTTCTTACGGCAACCAGATCGGCCTTGCCACCGGCCATGTGGCGGAGCTGTATCACGAGGGCTACATCGCCAAGCGCCTGGAATGCGGTGCGGTAGTGGCGGCGGCCCCGGCCTATAATGTGCGCCGGGAGCGTCCCGCCCCCGGCGACGTAGTGATCCTGCTGGGTGGCCGCACCGGCCGGGACGGCATCGGCGGTGCCACCGGCTCTTCCAAGAGCCATAACCTGAAATCCCTGACCACCATGGCCTCTGAGGTCCAGAAGGGCAACGCCCCGGAGGAGCGCAAGATCCAGAGACTGTTCCGGGACAGCAGCGTCACCCGCCTCATCAAGCGCTGCAATGACTTTGGTGCCGGCGGCGTATCCGTTGCCATCGGCGAGCTGGCAGACGGCCTGAAGATCGACCTGGACGCCGTGCGGAAAAAGTACGACGGTCTGGACGGCACAGAGCTGGCCATCTCCGAATCCCAGGAGCGGATGGCCGTTGTAGTGGCCCCCGAGGATGTGGATACCTTCATCGCCGCCGCTGAGGCGGAAAATCTGGAGGCCTATCGGGTAGCCGTGGTCACGGAGGAAGCCCGGATGGTCATGGAGTGGAACGGCGTTACCATCGCTGACCTCTCCCGGGACTTTCTGAATACCAACGGCGCTGTGAAGCACGCCACTGTAACGGTGGAGGAAAAAGACCGCGCCGAACTGGCCGCGCCCAAATTCGCCTCTCTGCGGGAAATGGCCGCCAGCCTGAAGTGCGCCTCCCGCCGGGGTCTGGTGGAGCGGTTCGACAGTACCATCGGCGCCGGCAGCGTGCTGATGCCCTTCGGCGGCAAATATCAGCGCACGCCCACCCAGGCCATGGCCGCTCTGTTCCCGGTGCTGCCGGGGCAGGAGACGGACCAGGCCAGCGTGATGGCCTGGGGCTGTGACCCGGAGCAGACCTGCGTGGACCCCTATCTGGGCGCTTACAACGCGGTGTATACCTCCATGGCCAAGCTGGTAGCCGCCGGCGCGGACTATAAAAAAGCCTACCTCACCTTCCAGGAGTTCTTTGAGAAGCTGCGGAACGAGCCGGAGCGCTGGGGCAAGCCCTTCGCCGCATTGCTCGGCACCGTGGACGCCCAGTTGGAGCTGGGGGCCGCCGCCATCGGCGGCAAGGACTCCATGTCCGGTACCTTCCTCGATAAGGACGTGCCCCCCACCCTCATCTCCTTCGCCATCGCTCCCCTGAAGGCATCCGAGGTCCTCTCTCCCGAGTTCAAGGAAGCGGGTCACGGTGTTTACCTCTTCTCCGGTGGGGACGCCGATGAGATCCAAACTTCCTGGGAAACCCTTCATGCCCTGGCGCTGAACGGAAAGGTCAAGGCGGCCTGGGCCGTGGAAAACGGTCTTGCCGAGGCTGTGGTGAAGATGACCTTCGGCAACGGTGTCGGCTTTGCCGCCGACGAGACGGGCCTGGATTGGTACAGCCTGTATCCTGGCGCCATCGTGGCGGAGCTGACGGAGGAGGCGGAGAGCGCCATCCGTCTGGGCGTCACCACGGCGGACGGTCTTGTCACCATCAGCGATGACAGCGCCCCTGTTTCCGAACTGCTGGAACTGAACGAGGGCGTTCTTGAACACGTTTATCCCAACCGCACTGCCGCCAAGGACTGCGATATCCCCGCCCTGTCCACTCCCGCGGTGAGCCGCGTGGCCCCCAAGGCGGGCGTAGCGGTACCCAAGGTGCTGATCCCTGTGTTCCCCGGCACCAACTGTGAATACGACTCTGCCCGGGCTGCGAAGCGGGCCGGACTGGATACGGAGATCCTGGTTCTGAACAACCAGTCCGCCCAGAGCGTAACGGATTCCATCCACCGCTTTGCCAAGGCGGCGCAGGAGAGCCAGATCATCTTCCTGCCCGGTGGCTTCTCCGGCGGCGACGAGCCCGACGGCTCCGCCAAGTTCATCACCGCCTTCTTCCGTAACCCGGAGGTGCGGGATGTGACCATGGACCTTCTGAAAAACCGGGATGGGCTGATGCTGGGCATCTGCAACGGGTTCCAGGCCCTTATCAAGCTGGGTCTGGCGCCCT
>CAZFJB010000246.1:0-2268 GCA_964519775.1 uncultured Oscillibacter sp. | reverse complement strand
AGTACATCGTCATCGGCGCTGTCATCATCCTGGCTGTTACCATCGACGTTGTCCGCAACAAGATGGAGGCTAAGGCCCGCAAGATGGCCGCTCAGTAACATACTCCGCGCGACACGGAAGACTGTTGTACGCGCCGCCGCAATGAGCGGCGGCGCGTACTTTTTTATCCTCTGACTAAACAGAAACGATCTGATTTCGACGGACGCCGCCACTGGCGGCGGAATGGAGGAGCCTTATGAAAAAACTGCGAGTCGGCATCGCCGGCCTGGGCCGGCTGGGCAAAGTCCACGCGGCCAACATCGCCTATAAGATCCCCAACGCGGAGCTGGTGGCCGCCTGCGTCCCCGGACAGGCCAGCCAGGAGTACGCCCGGCGGGAGCTGGGGCTGGAGCGGGTATACGGCGATTTCCGGGAGATGGTCAAGGACCCGGCGGTGGACGCCGTCGCCATCGTGTCCCCCTCTGGGGAGCACTGCTGGCAGATCGAGGCGGCCCTGGACGCCGGGAAGCACGTCTTTACCGAAAAGCCCCTGGGAGTGAATGTGGAGCAGTGCCTCCAGGCGGAGGCCGCCGTGGCCCGCCACCCGGAGCTGACCTTCATGCTGGGCTTCATGCGCCGGTATGACGCCTCTTACGCCTATGCCAAGAGAAAGATCGAAGAGGGGGCCATCGGCACCCCCTATCTGGTGAAATGCACCGGCATCGACCCGGAATCCGTGGTGGAGGACGCCATCCGCTACAGCGGTACCTCCGGCGGTATCTTCCTGGATTCCGCCATCCACGACATCGACCTGATGCGCTGGTTTTTAGGCAGCGAGGTCACAGAGGTCCACGCCATGGGCTGCACCTTCAAGCACCCTGAATTCAAAGCGGCGGGGGATGATGAGACCGCTGTGGCCATGTTCCGCTTTGAGAATGGGGCCATGGGCATGACCCATGTGGGCCGCACATCGCCCCACGGCTATCATGTGGAGACGGAGATCGTGGGCACGGAGGGGAGCATCCGCATCTCCGCCGTGCCGGAGAAGAACCGGGCCATGATCTTCAACGGCAGCGGCGCGTGTACCGAATGCGTGGCTTCCTTCCCGGAGCGGTTCGCGGAGGCGTATCTGGCGGAGATGGAGGAGTTTGTCAACTGCGCTCTGGAGGGCAGACAGCCCGGCACCACTGTACAGGACGGCACCAAGTCCACCCGTGTGGGCTACGCCACTACGGAGGCCTGGAAGACAGGCACCATCGTGCGGCTGTAACAATAACAAAACGCCCCCGCCGTGAAAACGGCGGGGGCGTTCTTTTGCCGAAAACTCCGTAAACCTGCGTGATCCGGCAGCATTACCGAATGAAGCGGCGGACCTCCGGGCAAATGCCCGAAGGTCCGCTGCTTTAGGAAAAAATAAGAGGGAAAGAGAGGAAAGGTCAGCGGTCGTTATGAGCGCCGCCGCAGCCGGAACAGCCGCCCTGGGAATGTCCGCAGCAGCTCCGGCCGTAAGGACAGCCGACGCAGACGTTGCCGCGCTTTTTCTCTTTGTAAAGGTAGCGGATCACCGCCCCCAGGATCACAGCCAGAACAGCCACTACGATCAGGTTTGTCATGGTCAGCCTCCTTTCGGGAATGGATGAGATGGGATCTTACTTCTTTAGGGCGTACTCAGCAGCCAGATTCTTGTTGGTCTTGTTGATGAGATACACAACGACAACGGCAATGGCGATCACCACGATGAGGCCGGGAACAAAGCCAGCGCCCAGGGAACCGGCGGTGATGAGGGTGCCGATCTGATAGACCAGGAAGGCCACCACATAGCCGGTAGCGAACTGGAGAGCCACGCCGCCCCAGAACCACTTGCGGCTGCTGATCTCAGAGTGCATAGCGCCCAGAGCAGCGAAGCAGGGAGGGGTGAACAGGTTGAACATCAGATAAGCGAGCGCCGCGACCTTGGTGATGCCGAAGATAGCGGCCACTTCGGTGGCGCCGCCGGTGAGAACCAGCTCGTCGGTATCGATGAAGTTGGTCACAGCGAAGCAGACGGCCAGGGTGCCCACCACGTTTTCCTTGGCGATGAAGCCGGTGACAGCGGCGGCAGCCAACTGCCAGGAGGCAACGCCGATGATGGGGATCAGCAGGACGGCGATGGGAGAGGCGACGGTAGCCAGGATGGAAGTGCTTTCCATGCCCTCTTCCACCAACTGGAAGTTCCAGTCAAAGGCCTGCATGATCTGGACAATGGTGTTGCACAGCAGGATCACGGTACCGGCCTTGACGATGTAAGCC
>CAZFJB010000245.1:0-2271 GCA_964519775.1 uncultured Oscillibacter sp. | reverse complement strand
ACAAAAACAAAGGAGTTTGAGATATGAAGGCAACGGGAATTGTGCGGCGCATCGATGACCTGGGTCGGGTGGTGATCCCCAAGGAGATCCGCCGCACCATGCGTATCCGGGAGGGCGACCCCCTGGAGATCTACACCAGCCGGGACGGGGAAGTCATTTTCAAAAAATATTCGCTGATGGGCGGGCTGGAGGATTTCGCCGCCCAGCTCTGCGAGACCATGAGCCGCTCCGCCGGGGCGATCTGCGCGGTGACGGACCGGGACACGGTGATCGCCGTGGCCGGCGGAGCCAAGCGGGAGCTGATGGGCAAGCGGATCACTGCCCAACTGGAGCAGATCATGGAAAACCGCCGAATCTACCAGCATGACGGCCGGGGCCAGGCGGTGCCGGTCTGCGATGGAAACGACCGCTTTGTCACCGCCGTGGCGGCGCCGATCCTCTCTGAGGGGGACCTGCTGGGGCTGGTACTGTTCATCGGGGACGGCCAGACGGCGGCGGGCGACGCGGAGTACAAGCTGGCCCAGACGGCAGCGGCTTTTTTGGGCCGTCACATGGAAAACTGACCCAAAAGACCGGGCGCTTCGGCGCCCGGCCTTTCACGTCTGCTGGCTTGCGGTGGCGCATAGACTGTCCCGAAAGGGGCGATACCATGCTGGAAGCGCTGAACACATTTTTATGGGGACCGGGGACCGTAGGGCTGATTTTGGGGGTCGGGGGGCTGCTGAGCGCGCGAACCCGGCTTTTTCCGCAGCGGAATTTGGAAAAGGCGCTGCGGCTATCCCTGGGGCAGGAGGCCCGGAAAAAGGGAAAGAATGGGGTCTCCCCCTTCGGCTCGCTGATGACGGCGCTGGCCTCCACGGTGGGCACCGGCAACATCGTAGGCGTGGCGGCAGCGCTGGTCTCCGGCGGGCCGGGGGCGCTGGTGTGGATGGAACTGGCGGCGCTGCTGGGCCTGGCCACAAAATTTGCCGAGTGTGCCCTGGCGGTGAAATACCGCTGTGTCCGGCGGGATGGGAGCCGGTTCGGCGGCCCTATGACCGTGATGGAGACCCGGCTGGGTCTGCCGGGAGCGGTGATGGGCAAACTATTTGCCGTGTTCGCGGTGCTGATGGCCTTCACCATGGGTGCCATGGCCCAGTCCGGGGCTATGGCCGACACGCTGGAGGTCACCTTTGCCCTGCCCCGCTGGAAAACCGGCGGGCTGACGGCCCTGCTGGCATTGCTGATCCTATCTGGCGGCGTCCGCCGCGTCGCCGATGCCTCCGCCCTGCTGGTGCCGCTGATGGCAGCCCTATATACCGGCGGGGCGCTGGCGGTGATCCTGGGGCATTGGACACGTCTGCCGGCGGCTGTGGGGGCCATGCTCCGCTGTGCCCTGTCGCCGGAGGCGGCTCTGGGCGGGGCACTGGGAACGATCTCCCGGAGTGCCGCCATCCGTTGGGGCGTGGCCCGGGGCGTTTTTTCCAACGAGGCGGGGCTGGGGTCCGCCGCCATCACCGCCGCCTGCGCCGACACGGAGGACCCGGTCCGACAGGGACTTATCAGCATGACCGGCGTCTTTTTTGACACCATGGTGATCTGCACGCTGACAGGGCTTTCCATCTGCGTTTCCGGCGTGCTGGGCCAGATGGGGCCGTCGGGGCTGCCCCTCACCGGCGCGGCGCTGACCATCCGGGCCTTTGAAACGGTGCTGGGGCCCTGGGCGGGATGGCTCATCAGCGTTTCTCTGGGGCTTTTTGCCTTCACCTCCGTGCTGGGCTGCGCCGTGCTGGGGGAGACGGCGGTATCCTATCTGCGAGGCAGCGTCCGCTCGTTCAGAGCGCTGTATTGCCTGGCGGCCTTTGCCGGTGTGCTGGCCCCTATGGAAACTGTGCTGGCGCTGGCGGATCTGGCCAACGCGCTGATGGCGCTGCCGAACCTCATCTGCCTGCTGCTCCTCTCCGGCGAGGTGGCGGCGGATTGCCGGAGGTTCCGTGGCTAAACGGTAAATTTTTTGCTCCATGCGTTGCATTTTTTGATTTTAGTGGTATGATAACGGTGATATAAAATTTTTGAAAAGGACTGATATCATGACGAAAATCGACATTGTCTCCGGCTTTTTGGGGGCTGGCAAGACCACTTTGATCAAAAAACTGCTGGCGGAGGCCTATCAGGGCGAGAAGCTGGTGCTGATTGAAAACGAATTCGGCGAGATCAACATTGACGGCGGCTTTTTGAAGGAGTCCGGCATCCAGATCTCTGAGATGTCCGCCGGATGCATCTGCTGTTCTT
>CAZFJB010000244.1:0-2272 GCA_964519775.1 uncultured Oscillibacter sp. | reverse complement strand
ATCCCCATTTCCAGCCGGAACCCGGATGTGGACGAGCTGACGGCGGGGAAGCCCCGGATGGTGGTGCTGAACCGGGTGGACCAGGCGGACCCGGAGGGGACCCGCCTCTGGGCGGAGCATTTCCGCTCCAAGGGGTACGCTGTGCTGGAATCTGACGCCAAAAGCGGCGTGGGAACGGCGAAATTTGCCGGTGCCGTCCGGGAGCTGCTGGCGGACAAGCTCCGCGCCTATGCCGAGCGGGGCATGACCGGCCGGGTGGTGCGGGTGATGATCTTAGGCATCCCCAACGTGGGCAAGTCCACCTTTATCAACAAAGTGGCGGGCCGCAAGACCGCCAAGACGGAGGACCGGCCCGGTGTCACCCGCTCCAAGCAGTGGGTGCCCATCGACCGGAATCTGGAACTGCTGGACACCCCGGGCATCCTCTGGCCGAAATTCGACGACCAGAGCGTTGGCATGAATCTGGCCTACACCGGGGCGGTGAAGGACGATATTCTGGATGTGGAGACCCTGGGCTGCCACCTGATGGCCTATCTGGGGGAGCGATATCCCGCGGCATTGATGGCCGGCTACAAGCTCGCCGCCCTGCCGGAGCGGGAGAAAGAGGAAAACGACGTGGCCTACGGCTACCGGCTGCTGCAGGCGGCCGGCAAGAAGCGGGGTTTTTTGATCTCCGGCGGCGAGGTGGACACGGAGCGGATGGCGAAGATCCTGCTGGACGAGTTCCGCTCTGGCAAGCTGGGCCGCTTTACACTGGAACTGCCACAATGATTTAAGAATGGAGCGTTGTGCATGGACCTTTGGGAGTATGAGCGCCTTGCCTGGAGCGAGGGGATGGAAACGGTCTGCGGCGTGGACGAGGCCGGAGCCGGCCCGCTGATGGGGCCGGTGTATGCCGCCGCCGTGATTTTACCGAGGGACCTGGACATTCCCGGTCTGAACGACTCCAAAAAGCTGACGGAAAAGAAGCGGGAGGCCCTATACCAGGTCATCACCGCCCAGGCGGTGGCCTGGAGCGTGGCCCGGGTAGAGGCGGCGGAGATCGACGAGATGGACATTCTCAACGCCCGGATGCTGGCCATGCGGCGGGCCATCGATGGCCTGTCCGTCAAGCCGGAGCTGGCGCTGATCGACGGCAACCGGGATCACGGCAGCCGATACGCCGTGGAAACGCCCCACCGGCTCATCGTCGGCGGTGATGGCAAAAGCGCATCCATCGCGGCGGCGTCCATTCTGGCAAAGGTGAGCCGGGACCGGTATGTGTCCACGGAACTGGACGAGAAATATCCCCAGTACCAGTTCGCGAAGCACAAAGGCTACGGCACGAAACTCCATTACGCCATGCTGGATGAATACGGCCCGTGCCCGGAGCACCGAGTGACCTTTTTGAAAAAGTGGGAGGCGAAGCGCCGTGGGTAAGACCCAGAGAGCCGGCGACCGGGGGGAGGCGGCAGTGGCCCGCTATCTCCGGCAAAAGGGCTATGCGCTGCTGGAGAGCCAGTGGCGCTGCCGCTTCGGGGAACTGGATCTGGTGGCCCGGGACAAACGGGGCACTATCTGCTTTGTGGAGGTGAAGCTCCGGGGAGAGCGCTCCATCGCGCTGCCCCGGGAGTTTGTGGATAGCCACAAGCAGCAGCGGCTCCGCAGTGCGGCGGAACTGTATCTGTCCACCCGGGAGCTGGACGCTCCCGCCCGGTTCGACGTAGCGGAGGTCTATCAGGAGGGCGGCAGCCTTCATATTGAATATATTGAAAACGCGTTTATTTGATCCTGAAGGAGGATTTTCCGATATGAATTACTATAGCACACGGGACAAACGGGTTTCTCTGTCCGCGGCGGAGGCCGTGAAAATGGGACTGAGCCGGGACGGCGGTCTGCTGACCCCGGAGCGTGTCCCCCAGATCGATGAGGCATTTCTCAACAGCCTGATCCCGGCATCCTACGCGGAACGGGCGGCCAAGGTGATGGCCCTGTATCTGACGGATTATACCGAAGAAGAACTGTTGACCTTCGGCCATAACGCCTATGGCCCGGAGAAGTTTGACGATCCGGCGGCAGCCCCGGTGAAGAAGGTGGCGGACGGCACCTGGTGCCTGGAACTGTGGCACGGGCCTACCTCCGCCTTTAAGGATATGGCGCTGCTAATGCTGCCCCAACTGCTCTCCGCCGCTCTGCGAAAGACCGGCGAGACCCGGACGGCCTGTATTCTGGTGGCCACCTCCGGCGACACCGGCAAGGCCGCTATGGAGGGCTTTGCTGATGTGCCCCAGAC
>CAZFJB010000243.1:0-2294 GCA_964519775.1 uncultured Oscillibacter sp. | reverse complement strand
GTCTCTCTCCCATTTTAGGCAGAAAAACAGGCGGAAACCGGGAAAATCCCCGGTTTCCGCCGTGAAATCATGCGTATATTCCTTATCAGCCCAGTATCCGCAGCCAGTTGTCCCAGGCGATGGCCTGCCGCTCGGCGGTGGAAAACCCCATACGCTCCAGCTCTGTGAAGAAATTTCCGCTCTGGGCGCTGTTCTCCAGGCCGGCGCAGCCCTCGTTGCCGGGGCCGAGATACCAGCAGAAGTCAAAACCGCAGACGATATGCGCCGTGCCCATTACCTCCGCCATATGGGCGGCATGGCGGGCCAGCATGGCCGCCGTCTGCTGCCGGGGGTCTTTGTGGATAAAGGCCGGGGTCACATTGACACCGACCACACCGCCGGTATCCCGGATGGCCCGGAGCTGATCGTCCGTCAGGTTCCGGTGGACATCGCACAGCGCGCGGCAGTTGGAGTGAGAAGCCACGATGGGGCCGCTCCCCAGCTCCAGAATATCCCAGAAGCTGCGGTCACTGGTGTGGGACACATCGGGGATGATCCCCAGCTTTTCCATGCGCCGCACCGCCTCCCGGCCCAGGGGCGTCAGTCCGTGAGCGGGATCGGCACCGGCGCCGGCAGCCAGCAGGTTTTCCTCATTCCATGTCAGCATCCCCAGCCGGACACCCCACCGGGCGTACCGCTCCAGCCGTTCCAGCCGGTCGCCCACAGGCGCCATGCCCTCCACCGCCAGAAAGGCAAACACCTTGCCGGCCTCCGCGGCTCCGCGGGCCTCCTCTGCCGTCCTCACCGGCGCAAGCCACGGCGCTTCCGCCAGTTCCGCCTGAAAGGCGGCCATCATGGCCTCCGTCCGCTGCCAGCCGTCCCAGTCGGCGGGCCAGAAGGTCCCTTCTTCCGCCGTGGTCCAGAGGGAGAGGCCCAGGCCCCGCACCTCTCCCTCCCGCAGATGCCGCAAATGGTGTCCTTCCAGCACCTGTCTCTCCCCCGCCACGCGGCGGCGGACCACATCATATAAAAGATCCGCGTGTCCGTCGATCATCATATTTTTTCAGCGCTCCCTTCCCCGTGATGCCTTCGCGCGTTCCTTTTCAGTATATCCGCCCCGATCTCCCGCCGCAAGTGGGAATTTCCTGAAGATTTTCTGGGTTTTCACCGATTTTCCCCTTGACTTTTTGGTGATTATCCTGTAAACTAATTGCTGTTGTAAAGCGTTAGAACTTTACAGAAAGGGGTTCAACATGAAAAATCAGACTTATCGGATGACGATGCTCTACGATTTCTACGGCGAACTCCTGACAGAGAGACAAAAGGAGTTTTTTGATCTCTATTATAATGAGGACCTCTCCCTGTCCGAGATCGCCGAAAATGAGGGCATCTCCCGCCAGGGCGTCCGGGACGTGATCGTCCGGGCGGAGGCCGCCATGCAGGAGATCGAGGACAAGACCGGCCTGATCCGCCGGTTTGAGCAGTTCCGGAGCCATGTGGACGCCATCACACAGGCGGCAGAGGATATCCGGACTCTGAACTACCGGCAGTATGAGGACAGCCGCCTCAATGAATTGGCTGACAAGATCACGGCAGAAGCCGCCGCGCTGAAGGAGTAACCATGGCATTTGAGGGACTGAGCGAAAAACTGAACGCGGCCTTCAAGCGCCTGCGGGGCAAGGGCCGCCTGACGGAAAACGACGTCCGGGAGGCCATGCGGGAAGTGCGTCTGGCCCTGCTGGAAGCCGACGTGAGCTACAAGGTGGTCAAGGAATTCGTGGCCACCGTCACGGAGCGGGCTGTGGGCACCGACGTGCTGGACAGTCTTACCCCTGCCCAGCAGGTGGTCAAGATCGTCAATGAGGAGCTGACGAACCTCATGGGCGGCGGCACCGCCAAGCTGTCCTTTGCCAACAGCGGCCCCACGGTGGTCATGATGGTGGGCCTTCAGGGCGCCGGTAAGACCACCACCACCGCCAAGCTGGCGGGCTATATGAAAAAGCAACACAGCAAGCGGCCTCTGCTGGCCGCCTGCGACGTGTACCGCCCCGCCGCCATCGAGCAGTTGAAAGTTGTGGGCGGACAACTGGACATCCCGGTGTATGAGGAGGGCCAGGGCGACCCTGTGAAGATCGCGGAAAACGCCATCCGCCACGCCCGGGACCACGGCAACGACCTGGTGTTCCTGGATACCGCCGGTCGGCTCCATGTGGACGAGACGCTGATGGACGAGCTGAAGCGGATGAAAGCCACGGTCCATCCCAACGAGATCCTGCTGGTGGTGGACGCCATGACCGGCCAGGACGCGGTGAATG
>CAZFJB010000242.1:0-2296 GCA_964519775.1 uncultured Oscillibacter sp. | reverse complement strand
CAGATGCAGGATGTCATCCAGGAGACCGTCCGCCTCTTCGACGAGGTGTACTCCACCTTCGGTCTGAGCTATACCATTGAGCTTTCCACCATGCCAGAGGATCATATCGGCACCGTGGAAGAGTGGGAGCGCAACCAGGATATCCTGAAGGCTGCCATCACTGCCATGGGCAAGGAGTTTGTCATCAATGAGGGCGACGGCGCCTTCTATGGCCCCAAGTTGGACTTCCATCTGGCCGACTCTCTGGGCCGCACCTGGCAGTGCGGCACCATCCAGCTGGACAGCCAGCTGCCTGAGCGGTTCGAACTGGAATACACTGGTGAGGACGGCCAGAAGCACCGTCCCGTCATGATCCACCGCGTGGTGCTGGGCTCTATTGAGCGCTTTATCGGCGTTATTACCGAGCATTTTGCTGGTGCCTTCCCCGCCTGGCTGGCTCCTGTTCAGGTAAAGGTCCTGCCGGTCACCGACCGGGCCGCCGAATACGCCAAGGAGATCTCCGCTGCGCTGGACGCCCAGGGCTTCCGCACGGAGGTGGACGAGCGCAACGAGAAGATCGGCAAGAAGATCCGGGAGGCCACCCTGGAGAAGATCCCCTATATGATCGTGGTGGGCGACCGGGATATGGAGAACAAGACCGTCTCCGTCCGCACCCGCGCTGGCGAGGATCTGGGCGCTATGAGCCTGGAGGACTTTGCCGCCAAGCTGAAAGAGGTCGTGGATACCAAGGCGATCCAGTAACGGGGATCACGAGGCTGGATGCTGATTTAGCCCCGAAAAACCGTGTCCGCCCTTTTCGGCTGATAGTCAAATCGCACAAAAAGCCGCCCTGCCTGGATCAGGCAGGGCGGCTTTTTGCAAGAATGGCCGGCATTTTGCAGGGGAGATGGGAATAAAATGCAAATAGGAGCTTAGAAATGCAAGATAGAAGAGACTGAATTGCAAAATATTGCACAAAAAGATGGAAAGGCCCTTGAAAAATGAAATTTTCGAGTGTATAGTATTCACATACTCGCAAGAGAATCAACGGTCCCGCCGCAAGCGGGATATGTGAATTAAGAGTGAAAGAGGGATATGAAATGAAGAAGTTCTTGTCTTTGGTCCTGGCGCTGGGTCTGACCCTTTCCCTGACCGCCTGCGGCGGCTCATCCTCCTCCGGCGGCACGAGCCTGATGTTCACCACCGGCGGTGAGTCCGGCACCTATTACGCCTTCGGCGGCGTCATCGCCCAGGACGTTTCTGCCAACACCGACATCAACGTCACCGCCATCAGCTCTGACGGTTCCAAGGCCAACGTGCTGCTCCTCAAGAGCGGCGACGCCCAGCTGGGCTTCTGCCAGTCCGACGTGATGGCCTATGCCTATAACGGCGTCAGCACCTTTGAGAGCGAAGGCGCTTACAAGGACTTCTCCACTGTGGCGAACCTCTATCAGGAGCAGGTCCAGATCGTTACCTGTGATCCTTCCATCAAGTCCGTGGCGGACCTGAAGGGCAAGAAGGTCTCCGTGGGTGCCGCCGGTTCCGGCGTGTTCTACAACGCGGTGGACATCCTGGGCGCTTACGGTCTGGATGTGGAAAAGGACATCATCCCCAACTATCAGAACTTTGCCGACAGCGCTGACAGCCTGACCGACGGCACCATCGACGCCGCCTTCATCGTGGCCGGCGCGCCCACCACCGCCATCACCTCTCTGGCCACCACCAAGAGCGTGTACCTGGTGAGCCTGGACGACGCTCACATCGATGCGCTGCTCAAGGAGTCCCCCTATTACAGCAAGACCGTCATCCCCGAGGGCACCTATGAGGGCACCCCCGCCGCCACCACCGTGGCCGTGGGCGCCGTGGTCATCGCCCGGGACGATGTTTCTGAGGACGCCATTTACGCCTTCGTTTCTGACATCTATGAAAACGCCGGCAACCTGGCCCACGGCAAGGCCGCGGAGCTGGATCTGAACACCGCCGCTTCCGTCACCGCCGTGCCCTATCACAAGGGTGCCGCCAAGTACTTCGCCGAGAAGGGCCTCACCGTGGCCACCAAGTAAAACCTGAACACCCCCTTAACGCGAAAACACCCAAAAACCACCCCTTTTCAGGCTGCGGCAGGGTAACCTGCCGCAGCCGATGCAGGTTAAAAGAGGAAAGCGGACTATTTCTACGGAAGGGAAGGGTGTGTGCGGGAAACCCATCAGGGGTTTCCTGCGCGATTAGAATAAAAAACTTTCCGGAGCGAAGCGCCGGAAAGCTGCGGCAGGGTAACCTGCCGCAGCCGATGCAGGTTAAAAGAGGAAAGCGGACT
>CAZFJB010000241.1:0-2308 GCA_964519775.1 uncultured Oscillibacter sp. | reverse complement strand
AAGGGAACGGCCATAAGGCCGTTCCCTTTTTTGATCTATATCATCAGCTCCCATAGGGCCGGAGCATAAAAAAAGCCCTGCCGTCTGGCAGGATGTGTCACCGCGGATCTTTTATGCGGCAGATCATCAGGCCGCGTGAGAGCAGACGATGCTGCCGGCCAGGGCGATCATGGAAACGGTAAACACAACTGCCATATTCAGATCCTCCTTTCCTGTCACTCGCTTTCTTCGACGATGAATATACACGCTCGTATCGTGTTTATTAATAATTATCTGCTGTTTTTATTGGCCAATATCAACAAAAATTGTATGCGTATTTGAATACCCCGGTCATGGGCTGAAAACCCATGGCCGGGGCAGCGATCATCCTTTGAGAATGTCGGTATTGCGGTACTGAATAGCCTCTGACAGATGCTCCGGGCCGATGGCCTCCGCGCCGTCCAGATCGGCGATGGTCCGGGCCACCCGCAGCACCCGGTCATGGCTGCGGGCCGTCAGCCCCATGCGCTCAAAGGCGGCTTTCATCAGCTTGTCACATCGGGCGTCCAGGGCACAGTGGGTGCCGATCATAGCCGGCGGCATCTGGGCGTTGCAGGTGACGCCGGTGCCGGCAAAGCGGGCGGCCTGAATGGCCCGCGCCGCGTCCGCCCGGGCTTTCACCTCTGCCGAGGATTCCGGACTGGTCTTCCGCCGCATGGCCTCATACTCCACAGAAGGAACGCTGACGTGGAGATCGATGCGGTCCAGCAGAGGGCCGGAGATCTTCTGCACATATTTCTCCACCTCTTTGTCAGAGCAGGTGCATTTCCCGCTTGGGTGGCCCCGCCAGCCGCACTTGCAGGGGTTCATGGCACAGATCAACTGGAACCGGGCGGGGAGCCGCAGCGTTCCTCCGGCCCGGGCCACGGTGACGATGCCATCTTCCAGCGGCTGGCGCAACGCCTCCAGCACATCCCGGTGAAATTCCGGCAGCTCATCCAGAAACAGCACGCCGTTATGGGCAAGAGAGATCTCGCCGGGCCGCATCAGCGGACCGCCGCCGGCCAGGGCCGCGGCAGAGGTGGTGTGGTGGGGGGAGCGGAAAGGCCGCCGGGTCAGCAGGGGATGGCGGGGGTCTGTCAGCCCCGCCACGGACCAGATGCCGGAGGTCTCCAGAGCCTCCGGCCGGCTCAACTCCGGCAAGATCGAGGGCAGACGCTTGGCCAGCATACTCTTGCCCGCGCCGGGGGAGCCAATAAGCAGCAAATTATGGCCACCGGCAGCGGCGATCTCCAGGGCCCGCTTCACATTTTCCTGGCCCATCACGTCCGCCAGATCCGGCAGCTCCGCAAATTCCGGCTCCGGTGTCCAAACCGGGGCCGGCGCAAGGGGCGTTTCCCCTTTCAGATGGGCCGCCAGCGCCGCCACATCCGGCACGCCGTAAACTGTCAGTCCCGCGGCCAGGGTGGCCTCGGCGGCGTTATCCGCCGGAACATAGAGGGTGCGGATGCCGGCCTCCTTGGCCGCCAGGGCCATGGGCAGCACACCGGTGACGCTCCGCAGCGCGCCGGTGAGGCTCAGCTCCCCCAGAAAAGCGGCGTCCACCGGTGGGGTGGGCAGATCCCCCGCCGCCGCCAGCAGCCCCACAAAAATAGGCAGGTCGTACACGGTGCCGGCCTTCTTCGTGCCCGCCGGGGCCAGATTCACCGTGATGCGGCTCACCGGAAACTTAGCCCCGCAGTTTTTCACTGCCGCCCGGACCCGCTCCCGGGCCTCCCGCACAGCGGCGTCCGGCAGGCCTACGATGTCAAAAGCCGGCAGTCCGCCGGAGAGAAAGCACTCGGCGGTGACCTCATACCCGGCAATGCCGTTGAGTCCCAGAGAACGGACAGTCGTGACCATGGCGACTCCCTCCCGCAAAAGTTCAAATTTTGTTTACATATATAGGTAAGAGAATTTTATCACACTTTCCCATTTTTGGGAATCCCAAAGGACCAGAAAGTTAAATTTTAAACACAGAAAAATAAAATGCGTCAAAAAACCGATACATTCGCAAAATTTTGCGGTTTCGGTTTACAAATCGGATGTGATGTGATAGAATATCGCTGTATGGCATTTGGGGGGAGAGAGCCCGGATGCCTGAATTCGGCGTGGACCGTTCTGCAGACGGTATCCGCCGCACAGGAGGTTAAGAGTTTATGGTAAGAAAATTCAAGTCCATGGACGGTAACAACGCGGCTGCGTATGTCAGCTACGCCTTTACCGAAGTGGCGGGTATCTACCCCATTACCCCGTCTTCTCCCATGGCAGACTATGTGGACCAGTGGGC
>CAZFJB010000240.1:0-2322 GCA_964519775.1 uncultured Oscillibacter sp. | reverse complement strand
GCGCCGGGAACGTGTAGGAAAACAGATCATCAAAGACCTTGGTCCGCCGCAGATCAGACAGCTTGACCAGATAGGACAGCTCCGCCTTGCCGATGACCTGGATCCGGCGGGCATCAAAATAGTCAAACAGGCCCAGGATCTGAAGGTCAGGCCGGCTGACATTGGTGATCTCCACAAGGTCCGTGTCAAAGGTATCTCCCCGGTTCAGGATCTCCAATTCAAAATGCTCAACAAATTTCGCAAGGCTCGTACCCTTTACGCCCATAACGCGCCACCCTTTCCTTCGTGTCGTATTTCCGTTCCGACCGCACACACGGGCCAGCGGTCAGAAAATCCTGTATAGCATGATTTTTCATTATATATGATTCTCGCCGATTCCGCAATACCTCCGGTCACTTTCCCCTTTTGCCCCCTCCCGAAAAAAAGTTGAAATTTTTTAAAAATTTTTCTTGCATTTTGTGTTTCTATCTGCTATGATACTACTTGTGCTTGTATGTCAAGCGCGGATCACGCAACAGTAAGGAGGTGCAACGGATGGCAAAGTGCGAGTTCTGCGACAAGGGCGTAACGTTCGGTATTCAGGTCTCCCACTCTCATCGGCGTTCCAATCGGACTTGGAAGCCCAATGTGAAGCGTGTGAAGGCAATCGTGAACGGTTCCCCCCGCCATGTTTATGTTTGTACCCGGTGTATGCGTTCCGGTAAGGTCACCAGAGCGATCTAATTGTACAGACAGAACTCCCGGACTTTGGTCCGGGAGTTTTTCTGTTTCCGGCTCGGCAGAACGGAGACAGGTATTGTAAAGAACAGGAAAATCATATATAATAGGTATACTCCGGCTGACAGGCGCACGGTCCTCCGTGCGGCATGGAGAGCTGGAGACCACAAATGAGAAAAGATCCGCCGCGTCGTGGGCGCGGTGAGGGGAATGCTTTCGGAAAGGATGGACACTATGAGTAAAAAGGGCACCAGCCTTGCGCAATTTGCAAAGCACTTCGATCTGGAGATACTGAACCGGGGCGATACATTTGATACGGACTGCATCGAGGTCACCATTATCAACCGGCCTGACCTTCAGATCCTGGGCCTGTTCGACTATTTTGACGAGCGCCGGGTGCAGGTCATGGGCAAGGCGGAGGTGACGTACCTCAACAAGCTGACGGAGGTGCGCCGCAGAAAAGCCTTTGACGACCTCTTTTCCTACGCCATCCCGGCGCTGGTGTTCGCCCGGAGCATCGACTGCCCGGAGGAATGTCTGGAATGTGCCCGGAATCACGGGCGGACACTGCTGCGGACCTCGGAGAAGACGGCGGACTTCACCAGCCACGCCATGGAGTACCTCAGCAAGGAGCTGGCCCCCTGCATCACCCGCCACGGCGTTCTGCTGGACATCTACGGCGAAGGTGTGATGATCACCGGCGATTCCGGCGTGGGTAAGAGCGAGGCGGCCATCGAGCTGATCATGCGGGGCCACCGTCTGGTGGCGGATGACGCGGTGGAGATCCGTCTGGTGGCGGACCGTCTGGTGGGCACGGCCCCTGAGGTCATTCGGAACTATATCGAGCTGCGGGGCATCGGTGTTATCGACATCCGCCAGCTCTTCGGTATGCGGGCGGTGATGCCGGAGTCTCAAATCGACCTGGTGGTGGAGTTTGAGCCGTGGGACAGCAACAAGTTCTACGACCGGCTGGGTATCGAGGACCGCTTTATCGACATCTTGGGCAAGAAGGTAGCCTGTGTCACCGTGCCTATCCGTCCCGGACGGAATCTGGCCAGTATCGTGGAGGTAGCGGCCCTGAATAACCGCCACCGCCGCTACGGCTACAATGCAGCGGAAGAGCTGGCCCGCCGGGTGGACCTGCGGGCAGATCAGGGCAGCCAGCCCTGAGACACGGGCCGGACCCGTTGATTTGGATGGAAGGAGGTCCGTATGGACTGGACAACGAACTTTGACGCGGCGGCAGAGGCATACCTTCCGGGGCTGAAAATGCTGCGTGACGAGCCGATGAGCCGCCACACCACATTCCGTATTGGCGGACCCGCGCGGCGGCTGGCGGTGCCTGACAGCCGGGAGCAGCTGGTGCTGCTGATGAGTCTGGCGCTGGAGCACGGGGCGCGGCCTCTGGTCATCGGCCGGGGCAGCAATCTGCTGGCGGCGGACGCGGGGCTGGACCGCCTTGTGGTGGACACCGCGGGACTGACCGGGATCGAGCTGTTGGACGGTGTGACGCTGCGGGCGGACTGCGGCGTGTCGCTGCGGCGGCTGGCGGAGTTTGCCGCCGCCCGGAGCCTGACGGGTCTGGAATTTGCCCACGGCATCCCC
>CAZFJB010000239.1:0-2328 GCA_964519775.1 uncultured Oscillibacter sp. | reverse complement strand
TCGGGGGAGACGACCACCATCTCCTCGCACTTCTCGCCGAACTTCTTGGCGTAGTAATCCACGAAGATGGGGTTGCCGGCCAGGTTGTCCACAGGAATGTCAAAGAAGCCCTGGATCTGGTTGGCGTGCAGATCCATGGTCAGCACCCGGTCCGCTCCGGCGGCGGTGATCATGTTGGCCACCAGCTTGGCGGAGATGGGATCGCGGGCCTTGGCCTTGCGGTCCTGACGGGCATAGCCGAAATAGGGGATCACGGCGGTGATGCGGCCGGCAGATGCGCGGCGCAGCGCGTCGATCATCACCAGCAGCTCCATCAGATTGTCGTTGACGGGCTTGCAGGTGGACTGGACCACGAACACGTCGCTGCCCCGGACGGTCTCGTACAGGGAGACGGAGACCTCGCCATCGGCAAAGCTCTTGACCTCAGCCTCACCCAGCTTGGTGCCCATTAGGCGGCAGATCTCCCCTGCCAGGGCGGGATTGGAATTGCCGCAGAATACCTTAATGTCTTTCCCGTGAGCGATCATAAGATATACCCTCTCTTTTCTGTTTATTTATGTAAAATTTTCAAAATTTGCCTTGCTCTCTCAGGTCCTCCAGCGCCGCTTCCAGTTCGGCGATGGTCTCCGGCCCGAAAATGGGCAACCAGCCGGGGACCAGTCCGGCGGCGGACACAGCGTTGGTCATCTTCTCCTTCCAGACCGCCCGCAGCTCCCGTCCGGGCGCGGCGTAGGCAAAGCCGGGGCCTGCCTGATCAAAGGGCATCGCCGCGCGACAAAGCACCAGCGTCTCCTCCTCCGTATCCAGGAAGTCCAGCAGCTCGGCGTGCCGCTCGGAAATCGTGACCTCCGCCTCCTCCGGGAAGCAGGCAGCCGCCTCCCGCTCAAACCGGGGCGGGCAGACAACAAAAAACCGCCTGATACCGTCAGCCATGCATCGCGCGGCAGCCCATTCCATGATCGGGCGGCGCAAAATGGTCTCCAGCATCAGCGGTTTCCCTCCGGCGGGGATACAGCTCTCCTCCTCCAGGATCAAAACGGCACGGCACATCTGCTCCATGTCTGTTTCCCTCCTGTTCTTCAGGCCGCGCAGTCCCGGCGGCTTAGATGATCTCAGTTTCATTATACCAAACTTTGAAGGGAAATCCAGTCCTTCCGAAAAAAAGTTCCAGTGAATTTCCCCAAATCTTTCCCCCCTTTTTCCGCTTTTTTATCAAAGACACCGAGAAGGCTGTCCCATCTTCCGCCGATCACTGTCTTTTTCAGGATTTCTCTTTTCGCCGCCATTCTCCCACCATTCTCTTTTAGGAATTGCAAATTTCTCAATAAAATGGTTGAATTTCCAGCAGTAAAGGATTACAATAGTACTCCAATGGGTAAAAAGGAGGCAAGCACGTTGCTGAATATCGTTCTGGTTGAGCCGGAGATCCCGCAAAACTGCGGCAACATCGCCCGGACCTGCGCCGCCACCGGCAGCCGCCTGCACCTGGTGCGGCCCCTGGGGTTCGACATTTCCGACCGGGCCGTCAAGCGGGCGGGACTGGATTACTGGCACCTGGTGGAGGTCTTTGACTACGACAGTCTGGATGACTTTTTCGCCAAACGGCCGGAGGCCGCCGCCGATTGCTGGCTCACCACCACAAAAGCCCCCCGCTCTTATGAAGAGGCCCGGTTCTCCACGGACTGCTGGCTCTTCTTCGGCAAGGAGACGGCGGGCCTTCCCATGGACCTGCGGGAGCGGTTCCGGGATCGGTGCGTCCGTCTGCCCATGATCGACGAGGCCCGGTCTTTGAACCTTTCCAACACCGTGGCCGTGTGCGTATACGAGGCTTTGCGGCAGAATCACTTCCCCGGCCTTCTGGGCTATGGGGAGATGGCAGAGCCCCGATGAGATCCAAAATCAAAAATCTGGAAACAGAACAGGAGTTTGCTTATGAATTATCAGAAAAAAACCGTGCGTGACGTGGACATCAAAGGCAAGAAGGTGCTGCTGCGCTGCGACTTCAACGTGCCCCAGGACAAGGTCACCGGCGAGATCACCAGCGACAAGCGCATCGTGGCGGCGCTGCCCACCATCCGGTATCTGCTGGAGCAGGGTGCCGCCGTCATCGCCTGCTCTCATCTGGGCAAGCCGGAGCCTAACTTTGAAAAGTGGGTGAGAAAGCAGACGGAAAAGGGCAAGGACCCCGCCGAGCTCACCGAGGCCAAGTGGGAAAAGGCCATGGCCAAGCTGACCCTGGCCCCTGTCGCGAAGCGGCTCAGTGAGCTGCTGGGCCAGGAGGTGGTCTTCGCTCACGATGTGGTGGGTGAGGACGCCCAGGCCAAGGCC
>CAZFJB010000238.1:0-2328 GCA_964519775.1 uncultured Oscillibacter sp. | reverse complement strand
GGCCGTTGATGGTGATGGAGCCGGTGCCGTTGGGGAACAGATGGACGCGGGCCACAGAGGACTTACGGCGGCCAGTGCCATACAGATAAGGCTTCTTAGACTGATACATTCTCTTTCTCCTCCTTACTCCAGCACGATGGGCTTCTGAGCCTGCTGCTCGTAGTTGGCGTCAGCATAGATGTGCAGGCGCTTGAGGGAATCCTTCGCCAGGGTGTTCTTGGGCAGCATGCCCTTCACAGCCACCAGCATAGCGGTCTCGGGCTTCTCCTGCATCAGGATGCGGTACTTGGTCTCCTTCAGACCGCCGACCCAGCCGGAGTGTCTCCGGTAGACCTTCTGCTCCAGCTTCTTGCCGGTGAGGACAGCCTTGCCGGCGTTGATGATGATGACGTTGTCGCCGCAGTCCGCGTTGGGAGTGTAGGTGACTTTGTTCTTGCCGCGCAGCAGGTCAGCAGCCCGAACGGCGGTCTTGCCCAGGGGCTTACCGGCAGCGTCCAGGATGTACCACTTGCGCTCGATGTTGGCCTTGTTCGCCATAAAAGTGGACATGGATCGTTTCCTCCGTATATAAATTTGATTTTCTTTACAAATCAAGTGCTCCGGGGTAAAATCGGAGCAAGGATATTTATAGCACGGATAGAGCGGCCTGTCAACACGATTTTTATTTATCCATAGAAAAACTCTTAAAATCTTTGATTTTCTCAAGATATCTCGCAAATGCTGATTCTCTATTTTCGAAAATGAAAAAGAGAGCGTCCCACCGGCGGCAGGACGCTACAGCACCCACTGGACCAACAGCAGCAAAACGAAGCCCGGAAGGCCCAGAACGGCGATGGTCAGGGCGTTCCAGAGGTTCACCCCCAGGGTGATGCCGGTGAGGGCGGCGGTGGCGTTGACGCCCCAGAGGGCGGCGAAGCCCAGGGCCGTGTTGGTCAGGAGCTTCAGCGCGAGGCGCAGCGGCGCGCGGAATACCCGCAGCAGGGCGATGAGAAAGAAGGCCAGCAGCAAACCGGCGATGATCATCTGCTTCAGATCCACAGGGCACCTCCCTCCATGCGGGCGGCGGCCTCCTGCTTTAAGACCCGGTGATAGTAGTCGCAGCGGGCCTTGGCGGCGCTGATGCGAAAGACGCAGGATTCCACCAGCTCCGGGGCGGTGGCTAGATCGAACTGGCGGTAGGCCATGGCCAGCTCCCCCTGAGCGTCCCGCAGCTCGGCCTGCAAAGCCAGCAGCTCCGGTGACGGGGTGGACTTTTTGGACAGTTTCATACAGATCCCTCCAAGACTGTCGATAGCGTAGTAAATGTTCCGCAACGGGAGGAAAGAGTGTGTGCGAGAAAACCAGGAGGGTTGTCTCGCATGGTTCAAATTAACAATTTTCAGAACTTTTAAAGTTCTGAAAATTTGCCAGTGTGTCGAAAGAGCCTTTTCGACACACTCCCTCCATATGGTAATCGTATGGAGAGTTTGGACAAATATGCCAATTTTCATACGGAGGTTTTGAAATGACCGTGCCCAAGGATGATTTTTATATGATGGAAGCCCTGGCCCTGGCCCGGGAGGCAGCCGAGGCCGGAGAGGTGCCGGTGGGGTGCGTCATCGTTCGGGATGGCCGGATCATTGGACGGGGCCGGAACCGGCGGGAGGAAAAGCAGGCGGTCAGTTCCCACGCGGAAATGGAGGCCATGGCCCAGGCCAACGAGACTCTGGGTAGCTGGCGGCTGGATGGCTGCGAACTGTATGTGACGCTGGAGCCGTGCCCCATGTGCGCCGGGGCGATTCTGAATGCCCGCATCCCCAAGGTCTATTACGGCGCCCGGGACGAGGCCTTCGGTGCCTGCGGCGGCGTGACGAACCTGTTTATGGAGAATTTCCCCAACCGTCCCGCCCTGGTGGGGGGCATCCTGGCGGAGGAGTGCCGGGCTGTCCTGGCGGACTTTTTCGCCCGGATGCGCCGGGAGAGAGGTTAACGGAGTATGTCGGGGCAGAAGCTGGAAAGTAAAAATGCTTTCGTGTGTATTTTCGAAAGAAAATGAGAGAAAACTGTGTCGCAACTGTGTTTTTTAAATTACATTTCTTTGCGGCATAGTACATGATTCTGCAAATCAAGAAAATGGACGGAAGCCTTGAAACAGGCGGGATTGATGGGATTTGATGTAGGAAAATGTGATTTGATGGAATTGCGGAAGATTTAAGACTTTTGTAACAATTGCCGCTGGTTTGCTTAATAATTCTCCTGTATCTTAATACTTGCAAGAGACAAAACTTCTTTTCATCCAATCTTCCCAATCATATGCGAAAAGGACGCCGAAAGGCGTCCTTTTCGTGT
>CAZFJB010000237.1:0-2328 GCA_964519775.1 uncultured Oscillibacter sp. | reverse complement strand
GGACTATCTCCGCGGGCATCCCGATGTGCCGGCCATTCTCTCCGGTGGGCAGGGGCCGGGGGAGGACATCTCCGAGGCCCGGGCCATGTTCAACGCCCTGACGGCGCTGGGCATCGAGGCGGAGCGGCTGATCCTGGAGGAAGATTCCACCAACACCCGGGAGAATCTGGAAAACTCTCTGGCGCTGCTGCCGGACTATAACAGCAAGACCGTGGCCGTGGTCACCAATGACTTCCACATGGCCCGGGTGCGGCTGCTGCTGACGACCTGCGGCCCCGGCGCTGTGGTCCAGGTGCCGGCCAAGCTGCCCTGGTGGTGGCTTTCCGCCAACTACTATGTCCGGGAGAGCTTCGCCGTGGTGAAGGACGCCCTGCTGCCTGTAGGCTGAGGCGAAGAAGGAAACATTTTTCCGCCGCAACCGGCGGAAGTTGCGGAGAGTTGGTGGATTTCCCGACAAAAGTCCGCTATGCTGGGGCAGGTCAGAGGGAGCGCAGCGACGATTTTTGAAAATTTTTCGATTTTGGTGAAACAAAAGGTTGGGAAAGTTCGTCTTATAAGATAAAGACGATCTGATCGGCTGAAAGGAGCGTGCATCATGGAAAATACGATGCCCCGGGAACCGGTCTGGAAGCTGTGGGTGGATACCCAGCGGCGCGTGGTGTCCTTTCATGAGGAAGCCGGGTCCCAGCTCATGGAGTTCCATGACCGGGAGATGTTTTTAAGGTGCGTGGATCAGTATACGGAGCAGCTTTATAAGTACCAATAAAAAATGGTTTTCTTTGAAAGCGGGAAACGCACTATTTTAGTACGAAGAACGCACAGACTCTGTGCGGGGAAATTCCCTTTGAAAAGGGAAACGGAAAACAAGGGGGAGATGCCTTTCTGGAAAGGCACCTCCCCCCTTTGAAACCCCCACCGGAAAGCACTGGGGCGTTTCGACTCGCCCCAGTGCTTTTCTTCCGGGGTGTGGGGCGGGTTCTTTTCCAGAAAAGAATGCGCCCCACGTCCCTGGCATGGGAATGCCCCCTGCGGGAGCGGGAGAAAAGTGGGGGCCGCGTCTATGCGATGGAACATCGCGTTTCCAGTGGGCAAAGCCATGCTTGCCGCGGCATAAGATCCCTTTTGCGGGACAAAAACAAGAAAAACTCTCTTTTTTGGTTGACAAACGGCAAAAATGTGCTATGATGACTGAGTAAATCGCATAATTTGGCGTGGAAAAGGACGAGTAACCGGCCGGACCCCTGCAAAGAGAGCCGCTGTTTGGTGGAAAGCGGACAGGGAAGGCGGTGAAGATCACCTTGGAGCCTCCTGCTGAAAGACGACGCGAGTAAGCGTGGACGATCGATGCCCGTTACAGCATCAGCCCGTGACAGCGGGCGTGAGGGGCCGTGACCCGTAAGGGGGCGGCAAGAAGAGTGGTACCGCAGAGTGTTTTCAGCACCCTGTCTCTTAGGAGACAGGGTGTTTTATTATTTTGCCGAAAGGGGGATCTTACCATGAACTGTCCTGACTGCGGGCGTGACATGGAGGAAGGTGTCCTCTCCGGCAAAACCCCGGTTTTCTGGTCGGAATCGGCCAGCGGACTTCCTGTGCCCACCAGCCGGAGCGATGTGATGCTGGGCAAGGCGATGGGGCTTCTGCGGCCCAAGGCGTATTTGTGCCGAAAGTGCCGAAAAGTTCTGATAGAGTATTAAAAACCAATAATACATATTGATATTAGGAGGATTCCCATGGATTACAACAAGACGATCAATCTGCCCCAGACTGATTTCCCCATGCGGGCGGGATTGCCCCGCCGGGAGCCGGAGATGCTCAAGCACTGGCAGGAGCTGGACCTTTATAACGAGCTTTTGAAGAAGAACGAGGGCAAGCCCCGCTTCTCCCTCCATGATGGCCCTCCGTTCTCCAACGGCAGCCTTCACATGGGTCACGCCCTGAACAAGGCCCTGAAGGACATCATCGTCCGCTCCTATGCCATGCGGGGCCGCTATACCCCCTATATCCCCGGCTGGGATAACCACGGTATGCCCATCGAGTCCGCCATTATCAAGGAGCAGAAGCTCAACCGCAAGGCCATGAGCGTGTCTGACTTCCGCACTGCCTGCCATGCCTATGCCGACAAGTATATCGGCATCCAGATGGAAGGCTTCAAGCGCATGGGCGTGGTGGCCGATTGGGAGCATCCCTACAAGACCATGAACCCCGGTTTCGAGGCCGAGGAGGTGAAGGTCTTTGGCGAGATGTATAAGAAGGGCTACATCTATAAGGGCCTGAAGCCCGTGTACTGGTGCTATCACGATGAGACCGCCCTGGCGGAGGCCGAGATCG
>CAZFJB010000236.1:0-2337 GCA_964519775.1 uncultured Oscillibacter sp. | reverse complement strand
GCCGCCGCTTTGCGGCAGTTGCGCTCCGAAACGCCACTGAGGTGTCAGCCGCACATACCCTTCCTTCCCGTTGCTGGGGGCTTTTTGAAAAGCGCTTTCACTGATAAAACGCCTGAGAGAGGGAGAATGTTCCCCTCTCCGCGAAAAAGATCCCGCCGAAACTCGGCGGGATCTTTTATCATCATACGTTGAAGCGGAAGTAGATCATATCGCCGTCCTGGACGATATACTCCTTGCCCTCGCTGCGGAGCTGGCCCTTTTCCTTGGCGGCGGTGACACCGCCGTATTTCATCATGTCCTCAAAGGCGATGACCTCCGCCCGGATGAAGCCCCGCTCAATGTCAGAGTGGATCTTGCCGGCGGCCTGGGGGGCCTTGGTGCCCTTCCTGATGGTCCAGGCACGGCACTCATCCTTACCGTAGGTCAGGAAGGAGATCAGGCCCAGCAGGGAGTAGCTGCACTTGATGAGCCGGTCCAGACCGGACTCGGCAATGCCCAGCTCTTCCAGGAACATCTGGCGCTCCTCGCCCTCCAGTTCGGCAATGTCCTGCTCCAGCTTGGCGCAGATGGGCAGCACCTCGCTGCCCTCCGCCTCCGCCAATACACGGACCTTTTTCAGATACTCGTTGCCCTCCTGGTTGGCGAAACCGTCCTCATCCATGTTGGCGGCGTAAATAATGGGCTTGAGGGTCAGCAGGTCGCTTGTGGCGATGAGGGCCTTGTCATCGTCAGAGCAGTCGAAGGTCCGGGCGGACTTGCCGCCGTCCAGATGGGCGGCCAGCGCCTTGAATACGTCCACTTCGTGAAGGAACTTCTTGTCGCCCTTGGCGGCCTTGGTGGCCTTGTCCACCCGGCGCTGGACCATGTCCAGGTCCGCCATGATCAGCTCCATGTCGATGGCCTCAATGTCCCCCACGGGGTCCACGGGCACGTTGGTGCCGGCGTCTGCTACCACGTGCATGATGTTCTCATCGTCAAAGCAGCGGACAACGTGGACGATGGCGTCCGTCTCCCGGATGTTGGAGAGGAACTTGTTGCCAAGACCGGCGCCCTGGCTGGCGCCCTTTACAAGGCCCGCGATATCCACGAACTCGATGACGGCAGGGGTCTTCTTATCCGGCTCATAGATCTCGGCCAGCTTGTCCAGCCGCGCGTCCGGCACGGCCACCATGCCCACGTTGGGGTCAATGGTGCAGAAGGGGTAGTTGGCGCTCTCGGCGCCTGCGTTGGTGATGGCGTTGAACAGGGTACTTTTGCCCACATTGGGCAGCCCCACGATACCTAATTTCATAAAAGCAAATCTCCTTTGCTGTATTTTGAATTTCCAACATCATACTATAGCATTTTTCCCGAAAAAGCGCAAGACGTATAGGGAAAAGTCGAGCGGGAATAAAAAAACCCGCCTGCCGGAAAGGCGACAGGCGGGTGCGGACAGATAACAAGAGGATCAAGGCATCGTGCTGACCAGGCCGCGGGCGCAGTCCACGGAGACCAGGGTGCCGTCTTTCAGGCGGCGGGTGGCATCGGTGGCGCCGATGATAACAGGCTGATCCAGCGTCAGGCCCACGGTGGCGGTGTGGCAGTCCACGCTGGACTCCTCGGTGATGACGGCGGCCGCCTTGCGGATGTAGGGCAGGAGGGCGTTATTGGTGTAGGGGACCACCAGCACATCGCCGGGGCGGAATTTCTCCTCCACCTCCTCCAGCCGGCGGCAGACGCATAGGGGGCCGGAGGCCTTGCCGCTGCCGATACCGGTGGCGTTGACCAGAGCGCCGCCTACCTGCTGGATGCGGATCATGTTGGTGGTACCGGCGATGCCCACAGGGACGCCGGCGGTGAGCACCACCAGATCGCCCTGGTGGACCAGGCCCGCGTCCTGGGCGGCTTTGACGGCGAACTCCACCAGCTCGTCGGTGCTGCTGGCGTAGGGGATCATAATGGGCTCCACGCCCCAGTAAAGGGCCATCTGCCGCCGCACCTGCTGACTGAGGAGGCAGGCGATGATGGGCGTGCCGGGGTGGAAGCGGCTGACCAGCCGGGCGGTAAGTCCCCGCTGGCTGACGGTGAGGATGGCGTCGGCCTCCATGTCCAGCGCCGTGGTGCAGGCGGCGTGGGCCGTGGCGGCAGCCACGGAAAGGCGGCCCCGGCCATTGTTTTGCAGCATCATGCGCTTGGCATGGTTGATGTCCGCCTCCGTCCGCAGGGCGATGGCGTCCATGGTCTTCACCGCCTCCACCGGATATTTGCCCGCCGCCGTTTCGCCGGAGAGCATGATGGCGGAAGTGCCGTCATAAATGGCGTTGGCCACGTCGGTGATCTCCGCCCGGGTGGGCCGGG
>CAZFJB010000235.1:0-2371 GCA_964519775.1 uncultured Oscillibacter sp. | reverse complement strand
TCAGGATGGTGTCCATCATGCCGGGCATGGAGGCGCGGGCGCCGGAACGAACGGAGACCAGCAGAGGATTCTCGTGATCGCCGAACTTCTTGCCGGTGATGGTCTCCATCTTCTCGATGTATTCCATGATCTCGGCGAAGATCCCGTCGTTGATCTGGCGGCCGTCCTCATAATATTGGGTGCAGGCTTCGGTGGTGATGGTGAAACCCTGGGGGACCGGCAGACCAATGTTCGTCATCTCGGCCAGGTTGGCACCCTTGCCGCCGAGCAGCTCACGCATATTGGCGTTGCCTTCCGTGAACAGATAGCAGTACTTTTTGCTCATAGAAACTCTCCTTCGTTTTTTGCCTGGGCAGGCAGAATAAAAACCATGGGGCCGGCTTTTCGGATGGATAAATAACACAAAAAAATATGGCCCCTGCATAACCATTTTGTATTATAGTCAAAAGGCAGGCAAAATGCAATTACTATAATTTACAAGTTTTTTTTAATAATTCAATCGATTTCTACAGAAAAACGGTCGTTTTTCCCAAAGGAACCATTCATTTTCTTTTTAAATGGACTTCGGAGGGGGACAGCGGCGGGAAAAGGAACCAAAAGGAGAGGAAAACCCGGCGGGACATCCCGCCGGGTCGAGAGAGTGTGGATACGATCCAGAAGGAGGCCGCCCCCTTCGGTGGCCGGGACTCAGGCAGCCAGATCCTGGCCCAGCATATATTTGTTCAAGGGGCGGTAGAGCGCCGCCGCGATGACCAGGGCGATGAGGGTGCTGAAGAGCATATAGGAGCCGTTATAGACCAGAGAGTAGAGCGCGGGGTCGGAGAAGGTCCGGCCCAGGCACTCCGTGGGGACCAGGATCTTGTAAATGGTGACGCCGCTGATGTAGTGGATGATGAAACGGACGGCGCAGCCCAGAAGGATGCCGGGGAAGATGCCCCCTTTTCTGCCTTTGAAAAGACCGGCCAGACCCAGGGGGGTGAAGGCGGCCAGGTAGTCCAGCAGCATGGACTGCCAGCCCCAGGCGTAAGCGCCGTCAAAAATGAGCTGGAGCAGGCCGAAGGTGAAGCCTGCCATCAGTCCCGGGGTCAGTCCCCAGCGGACGGCGAAAAACAGGATGGGGAACATGGCGGCGGTGACGGAGCCGCCGTTGGGAAGCTGCATCAGCTTGATGTAGCTGAGGACCTGGGCCAGGGCCACCATCATGGCGCCCTCACAGAGCATACGGACCTGGCGATGGGAAGCGCGGGGGGTTGTGTCGGACATGGGAGAGACCTCCAGATAAAAAAGTACCGCAGGCCACGAACGGGCTTGCGGTACGGAGCGACAAAATACGAGGAACATCTCGTTCACTTCCTACGCCGGCATTACCCGGATCAGGTTCAAGGGACCGGAGGCGGCGCCGCCTCTGCATCTCAGCCGGGAACAGGACTCCCAGCGCCCCTGTGTTCAGTTGTCTGCGGTCTGGAAAGCATTATAGAGCAGGGCACGGCCCTTTGTCAATAGCGGCGGTCCAAAAGATCGATGATCCCGGCGATGGCGTCATGGTCGCAGTCCGCCACGATGGTAGCGCCGCTTTGGCGGACCGCCTCGGCGCAGTTGGCGGGGGCAAAGCCCTCCGCCGCGGCGGAGAGCATGGAAAGATCGTTCCGCTCGTCCCCGGCGCAGTAGACATGCTCCATGGAGATGCCAAGCCGGTCCGCCAGACGGCGGACCATGGCCCCCTTGCCGGCCCCCTTCCCGGTGACCTCCAGCAAAGAGGGGTCAGAGAAGAGGATCTCATAGTCCTCAGACCAGGGCTGCCGGGAGATCCACTCCCGCAAAGGAAGCAGGCGGCTGTGGTCATCCTCGAACATGATCTTCACCAAGGGCAGGGGGATGTCCGTCAGGGCAAGACGCTCCTCCACACCGGCGTGGGTGACGTGCTCGTGCTGGCGGGTATACTCGTTGGGCCGGACGGCGTGGATCACGTTGTCCAGGTGATAGGCCTCCAGCGCGGCGGAGGGGAAGCGGTCCAGCACCTCCTGGCCCTGTTGACGGATCTCCTCCGGCAGCAGGATGGTGTCCAGATAGGCCTCGGCGTCAAAATCATACAGCGCCGCGCCGTTGCAGACGATGCCGGGGGCATTCATAGGGACCTGATCCGCAAACAGCCGGAAGGCGGGCAGCGCCCGGCCGGTGGCAATGGCAAAGCGGCCGCCTTCCGCCATAAAGTAGCGCAGAGCCTCCATATTCCGCCGGGAGAGAGGCGGGATGGGGCAGCCGGTGCGGCGGGGCAGATCCGTATTGAGAAGGGTATTGTCAAAGTCGCTGGCGAAGAGAACGCCGTCAAATTTTCCCATGGCAGGCTCCTGTTCCAAAATTTCGCGGGAGT
>CAZFJB010000234.1:0-2371 GCA_964519775.1 uncultured Oscillibacter sp. | reverse complement strand
CCGCCAGGGTCTTGTTGTGGGCCAGCACCAGGGTGGGCCGCTGGACCTGCTCAATAACCTTGGCCATGGTATAGGTCTTGCCGGAGCCGGTGACGCCTAAGAGCACCTGCTCCTTCAGTCCGTTTTCAATACCCTCCGCCAGGGCGCTGATCGCCTCTGGCTGGTCGCCGCTTGGCTGATAGGGGGAAATCACTTCAAATTTTGGCATGGCAGTTTCTCCATACAAATGAGGGTGCGCCGTGGAAGATCACATGGTCGCATTATGTCTATTGTATCACAGTGTGGCCAAGAAATCAAACATTTGTTCGCCGCCTGAAAAAGTTTATTCGAAAAAGCCGCTCTGGGCCATGGATACAAAATCCTCATCCGCCACGATGATGTGGTCCGCCAGCGTGACGCCGATGGTCTCCAGCGCCTTTCTGGCCGCCACGGTGGCGGCGCAGTCGTCATCCGAGGGCAGAGCCACGCCGCTGGGATGGTTATGGGCCAGGATCACGGTGCTGGCCGCGGTGAGAATGGCGTTTTCCATCATCTTCCGAATGTCCAGCCCGGAGGAGGCGATGCCGCCCTCCCCCAGCCGCTTGCAGGCCAGAAGCTTGCACTTGCGGTCCAGGCAGAGCTGATAGACCACCTCATGGGTCTCCCCGGCGAAACAGTCCAGCAGATAGGCGCCCACCGCCTCCACCGTGGTAAGGGGATGGCTCCGGGCGGCCTCGGCCAGACGGGCCTTTCCGCCGATCTGCCCCGCCAGCCGCAGCAGTACGGCGGCGCTCTCACCAACGCCCTCCACCCGCTTGAGGTCCTCCACCGGGGCGGAGAGCACCGCCAGCAGCGAGCCGTATCGGTCCATCAGCCGGTGAGCGATGGGGTTGGTATCCTGCCGGGGAATGGCGTAGTAAAGCAGCAGCTCCAGAGCCTCATGATCCGCGAAATGTTCCAGACCGCCCTTGAGAAACCGCTGCCGCATTTTCTCCCGGTGTCCCCGATGGATATTTTCCATACGGCTCCCTCCTCCGGCGGCCCCGCCGCCCATTTTCCGCGCGTCTGTCCCGACGTGCGGTGTTTGCTTTGATTTTACCACAGGGACACGGAAAAAGAAAGAGCGTGGGCTGAGTTTCACTCAGCCCACGCCTATTTTTATCGCTTTGCGGAATTACGCCATGCAGTTCAGGGCACGGCCGGCGAAAGCCGCCGCCTGACCACGGGTCACGTTGGCCCCCAGGCCCAGGGTACCGTCTGCATTGCCCTTGATGATGCCGTTCTCGATCGCCCAGATGACCGCGGGCAGCATCTCGGCGGGGATCTGGTCGGTGTCCTTGAACTGGGCCAGTTTGCCGGAATCCACAGATTCGGGTGTGCCAGCGGCCAGATACAGTGCGGAGAGGACATCACCACGGGTGGCGGGCACATCGCCGGTGGCCAGACCGTTTTCAGCGGCCCACTCGATGCCGCCCTGGTAATCGTCGGTAGCCACCTTACCGCTGACACGGCCGGCCACGTTGGCGATCTGGTTCAGGGTCACGGAGCCATGCACGTCGAAGGTACCGTCGTTCTTTCCCACCATGATGCCGCGGGCACTCATGGAAGCGATCTCATCGCTGAACACGTTATCGGCGGGCACATCGGAGAAGGACTTGGAATTGTCGATGACCTTGATGGTGGCATTCTCAGTCAGAGCGACCTCGATGCCGTTTTCCGTCACCCTGGAGGTGGGGACGATGGTCTCCGTGCCGTCCTCATGGACGATGACCACCACGGTGCCGGGGGTCACGCTCTCCACAGGGATCTCCACGGTCACAGAGGAGCTGCCGGAGGGGATGCTCACGTTGATCTCAGGCGCGTCCTCAGAATCGAAGACAGGCTCGATGCCCTCCACAGGCAAAGTCACGGACTCGCCGCTCTTGTTGGCCTCGCGGGCGGCGGTGGAGGAGACGGAGGCGGAAATATCGGTGACTTCACCCCGCTTGTTGGTAACGGTGGTGGCGGTGGTGCCGTTGCTGGTCTTGGTGGTCTCCGTCACGGTGCCGGTCTTCTTGTTGGTCGTGGTCGTGGTGGTGGAGCCATCGTTATTCTTGGAGGTCGTGGTAGTGGTATTGCTGGAACCGGAGCCGGAACCGCCGGAGGACGCGCGGTACACCGTGTAGGTGTTGTCGCTGTTCTTGATGTAATAGTAACCGCCGGCCACGGAGGGCTCCGTCAGGTAGGTGCCGGAGGTCAGGCCGCCGTTGGCTTTAACGGTAAACTTCTCGCCGTCTTTCATGACAATGGTGCCCTCGACCTTGTAAGCGCTGGGATCCTGAGAGAAGGTGCCGCCGGAGATGGTCAGGTTACCACTATTGTTCGCAGGATCGCTATCGTCATCTTCAATAGC
>CAZFJB010000233.1:0-2383 GCA_964519775.1 uncultured Oscillibacter sp. | reverse complement strand
GGATCAGGCAGTCGCCGGGGTTCAGAAAGTCCGGCAGCTCATAAAAGTGGTGATGCTCCACCTGGCCGGTAGTCCGGTCCAGGGTCATCAGCCGGGAGCCGTCCCGCCGCTCCAGCGGCGTCTGCGCGATCAGTTCCGGCGGTAATTCATAGTTAAAATCGCTTGTTTTCATGGTCTCTCCTTATTCGATGGTGATATCCGTGTAATAAAACTCCAAAATTTCATCATAGGTCCACCCCCGCTCCGCCATGGCCTTTGCGCCGTATTGGCTGAGCCCCAGGTTGTGGCCGCTACCGCTGCCGGTGATAGTAAAGGTGCCGTCCTTCGGCGTGCTCTTTTTGGCGCTCTCGCCGATCTCCGTAACGCCGGAGGCGGAGAGCACCGTGGCGCTGCCCTCCAGCTTGGCGGTCTTTCCGCCGCCGCTAAGGACGCTGACCCCCTCCAGACTCTTGAGCCGAGTCTCCCCATCGTTGACATAAATGCTGCCGGAAGCCGCCCCCACACCGTTGATGGTAAAGCGCTGGCTTTTCACGGATTTATTATAGGTGCTGGAGTAGAAGATCGTCCGGCAGGTCTCCCCCCGCACCGTCAGGGTGTCCCTGCTGCCTTCAAAGGTGAGCTTGCGGACGTTGCCCAGGTCAGTAAATTCCTCCACATAAACGTCCTTCACCCTGCCGATGTCGTATCCCTTCTGTTCCAGGATCCACGTCAGCTCATCGGCGGTATAGGTCACCGACCAGTTGTAATTGGGAATGGATGTCTGCGCCTCATAGGGGTCAACTTTTCCCTTCAGATAGGGGATCTCCGTGTTCCAGACATTCACGGCGTCTTCCGACGCGCCGCCGTTGGCGCCGCAGTACACCGCCGTGGCGATCGGCTCCCCCTGATAATAAAGCATCTCCCCCGCGGTGTTGTCCACCGCCTCATCCGTCAGGTCTGTGGCCCGGTTGCGGCCGTAGTACACCTGGCAGTCCGTGCCGGAGCAGACGTCAAAGCCCAGTGAAGGGTGCCGGGTCCGGGCCGCGTAGGTCCGGGCGCAGACCGCCTGGGCCTCCAGCGCCGCCAGGGGCCAGGTCTTGTCCATCTCATAGGGCACCACACCCTTGACGTAATCCTCGATGTCCACCACATTGATGACCGTTAGGGTTCCGTTTTCATTGACCCGGTATTCAAAGCCGCCGGGGTACCTGTAGCCCTTGCACCAGGTCTCCGTGTCCTCCCCTATGGGGCGAATACCAAAGCAGTACCCGGTCTCCTCATAGCGGAAGAGCACCTCCCCGCTGTTGGTCTCCGTGACGATAACGCCGTTTCCGTCCCCGGAGGCCTGCATGGTGATGGTGGTCACCGCTGTCTCGTCCAGATAGATGAAATCCCGGTCCTCATCGTAATAGCCCAACTCATAGCCGGAGCCCACAGCGTTTTCCAGATTGGCGCTCTCCAGCGCCGTATCGCCCCAGCGGATGCCCACCTTCAGCGTGCCGTTCACCACCGCTGAGGCGCTGGCCGCCGTCAGGCTGAACAATGTGATGGCAAAGAGCAGCGTTACGATCCGTTTTTTCATAAAACCTCCCAATGATGAATACCTTGACGGTAGGAAAAAGACATGATATGATACTCTATACAGACAAACGTCCGCGTCACAGGAACATTCCCCCTGTGCCTATGGATGACTAACATTGTGATTATAATACAGACCGGCCCCATATTCAACCGGAATCGACGATTTCCCGGGACCGTAAGGAGGAATTTTCCATGGAAAAGCAGTACAAAGTCGGCGTGATCGGTGGAACGGGCATGGTTGGCCAGCGGTTCATCTCCCTGCTGGATGGCCACCCCTGGTTCCGCCTCACCGCCATCGCCGCCAGCGCCAGAAGCGCCGGAAAGACCTATGAGGAAGCCCTCGGCAGCCGCTGGGCGCTGGATGTTCCCTGCCCCGAGGCGGCAAAGTCCCTTGTGGTCCTGGATGCCGAGGCCGACGCGGAGAAGCTGGCAGACATGGTGGACTTCTGCTTCTGCGCCGTGGACATGAAAAAAGAGGAGATCCGGGCCCTGGAGGAGAAATACGCCAGACTGGAATGTCCCATCGTCTCCAACAATTCCGCCCACCGCTGGACGGAGGACGTTCCCATGGTGGTGCCGGAGATCAACGCCGATCACATCGCCGTTATTGACGCCCAGCGCAAGCGCCTGGGCACCAAGCGGGGCTTCATCGCTGTCAAATCCAACTGCTCTCTGCAAAGCTACGTCCCCGCCCTCCATCCCCTTTTGAAATACGGTCTGGACCGGGCGCTGGTCTGCACTTACCAGGCCATTTCCGGTGCCGGCAAGACCTTTGAGCGCTGGCCGGAGATGGTGGACAACGTGATCCCCTTCATCGGCGGCG
>CAZFJB010000232.1:0-2389 GCA_964519775.1 uncultured Oscillibacter sp. | reverse complement strand
CGACTATAACGAGTTCGTGGGCCGCATCGCCATCGGCCGCATCGAGCGGGGCACCCTGAAGCAGAATCAGGAGATCGCCGTTTGCAACTACCACGATGCCGACGCCGCCCCCAAAAAGGCCAAGGCCGTTTCCATCTACGAATTTGAGGGTCTGGCCCGCAAGCAGGTGACAGAGTCCTCCGCCGGCAACATCATCGCCATGAGCGGCATCCCCGACATCTCCATCGGCGACACCATCTGCGCCCCCGCCGCTGTGGAGCCCCTGCCCTTTGTGAAGATCAGCGCCCCCACCCTGGAGATGACCTTCTCCGTCAACGACTCCCCCTATGCCGGCCGGGAGGGCAAGTTCGTCACCTCCCGCCAGATCCGGGACCGGCTGTACCGCGAGACCCTGAAGGACGTGTCTCTGCGGGTCACCGACACCGACCGGGACACCGCCTTTAACGTGGCGGGCCGGGGCGAGATGTCCCTCTCCATCCTCATTGAGACTATGCGCCGGGAAGGCTATGAGTTCCAGGTTTCTCCCCCCCGTGTGCTCTATCAGGAGATCGACGGCAAGCACTGCGAGCCCATTGAGCGGCTGGTAGTGGACGTGCCCGCTGACTGCGTGGGCAGCGTCATCGAAAAGCTGGGCCAGCGCAAGGGCGACCTGGTGGAGATGACCCCTGTGGGCGAGCGCATGAAGGTGGAATTCCTGATCCCCGCCCGTGGCCTCTTCGGCTACCGCAACGACTTCCTCACCGACACCAAGGGCGAGGGCATCATGGCCTCCGTGTTTGATTCCTACGCCCCCTATAAGGGCGACATCCAGCGCCGGGGCATGGGCAGCCTGATCTGCACCGAGACCGGCGAGTCTATCACCTATGGTCTCTACAACGCCCAGGAGCGGGGCACCCTGTTCATCGGCGCCGGCGTGCCTGTGTATGAGGGCATGATCATCGGCGTGGCCAACCGGGGCGAGGACATCGTGGTCAACGCCTGCCGGAAAAAGCAGCTGACCAACACCCGTGCCTCCGGCTCTGATGACGCGCTGCGTCTGGTGCCCCCCCGGCAGATGAGCCTGGAGCAGTGTCTGGAGTTCCTGGCGGACGATGAACTGCTGGAAGTCACCCCCAAGAGCCTGCGGATGCGCAAGGCCATTCTGAACCACGAGCTGCGGATGAAGTCCCTGAAGGGCAAGAAGTAAACGACCACACCGCCCGCCGAGTTTTCCCCGGTGGGCGGTGGCATAAAAGGAGTATGTTCATGAAAAAATTCATTTCCATTCTGTGCGCGGCGGCCCTGACCCTGAGCCTTGCCGCCTGTTCCAAAACAAGTGTGGCAGTCGTGACCACCACCGGTTCCGGCGAAAAGCAGGAAATGTCGGAGCAGGCGGAGTCCGTGGGCACCCATCACGCTGAGATCGAGATCGCGGATTACGGCACCATCACCGTGGAACTGGACGGCGATGCCGCCCCCATCACGGTGCAGAACTTTATGGATCTTGCCAACAGCGGCTTTTATGACGGCCTGACCTTCCACCGCATCATTGCCGGCTTCATGATGCAGGGCGGCGACCCCAACGGCAACGGCACCGGCGGGTCTGAGAACAACATCAAGGGCGAATTTTCCGCCAACGGCGTGGAAAACGACCTTTCCCACACCCGAGGCGCCATCTCTATGGCCCGGGCGCAGGCCTACGACAGCGCCAGCTCCCAGTTCTTCATCTGCCACGCCGACAGTGATTTTCTGGATGGCCAATACGCCTGCTTCGGCTATGTGACCGACGGCATGGATGTGGTGGACGCGGTCTGTGAGGCCGCCCAGCCCACCGACGGCAACGGCACCATCCCGGCGGACAGCCAGCCGGTCATCACCGCCATCCGCATCACCGACTGAAGCTGCGTCCCAAAAAACTTCTGCCCTCCGGCGGATATGGAATGGCTGAACGGATGCCGCGCAAAGCGGGGCAGGAATGGATGTTTCTGCCCTGCTTTTTTCAGGATCGTTTTTGATAACGATGATTTAAGAAAGTGCTATGGAGCGTGAGCGTATGATGCTGAGCCCTGTGATGCCCGTATTCGCATCCATATCAGTTTATATTTTTTTGAGGGGTATTACCAAGTACGGAAGGGGAACTGTGCGTTTGCACGGTAATCTTCGAAAACTGCTGTTGCCCTTTTCAAAGCGTGATACTGTAGCGGATTTCTTTGTGCCGGCTGCCCTGTGCTGCTATTTTGTGATGGTACTATTTCTTGCAAGGTGTATGTTTCCAACGGGTCAGTATATTTCCGTGAAAGAGTTTAATGTGTTATGCATTTCACTGTTTTTAATAGCATTTTCGGTCCCGATGAGCGTTACCTGCGTTAAAAATATTATAGCTGGGAATCGTGCCGAGAAAGTGCTCCAT
>CAZFJB010000231.1:0-2391 GCA_964519775.1 uncultured Oscillibacter sp. | reverse complement strand
CATCCGCCTGACTTTCCAGCAGCAGATCACCAATGCGGCTGGTGCTGCTCTGGGCCGTGACCTTCACGTGTACGCCCTTCTCCTGGCCAACGGTCCGGTTGAACTCATCTACCAGTACATCCATGGGCGAACCGGCCTGCTCGCCATAGACGTGCCAGAAGGTCAGCTCCACCGGCTCCTTGGGATCAAGCAGCGTTTTTTCGCCGCAGCCGGAAAGCGGCAGCAGCATGGTAAAGGCCAGCAGCAGGAACAGGACGCTTTTTTTCACGGAGAAACACCTCTAACGTAAATTTTTTATTTCCGGGACCCTAAATGAAGGTTTTTAGGGTGTACAAAAATTGGGGATACATGATACAAAACAGACAGATAGACTCGGAGTACTCCTCCAAACTGCCGGATAAACAGGAAAGCGCGAATGGATGCCACGTTAGTCGTTTTCCATTTTAGCAGTCCCATGTTGATTTTTCAAGACAGGATTGAAGGGAGGCGTGTCGATGAAGCAAGAGAAGAAAACCGCAAGCTACAAGGTCACGGCAGATTCCGGGGGTTATGTGTTCCGCTTTTTCTGTGACAGCTCCGGTGAGCTTTGCTGCGTAACCGGGCCCATCCGGGCGGACACGGAGAGCCAGGCGCTGGAGATCTCCTGGGAGACAGAGGGGAAGCACTTCTTCAACCGCTGTGATCGATGCGGGCACTATGTATCCTCCGCCATGTTCAATCTCGCGGAGGGACAATGCGTGGACTGCGCGGCGTGGGAGGATGAATACCCCAACTTCTGCCGCCATTGCGGTCTGCGGCTGCTGGACGCGGAGATGCGCTTCTGCCCGGACTGCGGCGCGCGGCTGTGCGGTGAAGAGCGGCCGGAGGGGGTGGCAGCTCCATGACACGCGCGATCAAACGGGCGCTGTGGCAGGTGCGGATCATGGAATACGGCTTTGGGCCGGACATTATGCGCCTGACCAAGATCTGTCCCCGCTGCGGAAGGGGAAACTTCTCCGGCAATGTGGTTTGTGCCGACTGCGGTGAAACGCTTGGTCAGCAGACGCTGCTGGACCTTTACCGCTCCCGCCATCCCTGCTGTCCCGGCTGCGGCATTGCCGTGCGCGACGCGACGCTCTACTGCCCGGATTGCGGCACACGCATCCGGCGGAGAGAGGCGGTGGTGTGATGTTCTTGAGCCGAGCGGACAAACCGGCGGTACAGTTCAGGATCGCCGTCTGCTATGCGGACTCCGCCATGACCCGCGCGGCGGCGGACGCTCTGGTACGGCTGGAAGCGTGCGACCCCATCGCCGTTCTTTCGGATACGCCCAAGGACATTCTCTGGCTCTGCCAGCGGGAAAAGCCCGACCTTCTTCTGCTGGAGGCCGTGCCGGACACCATGGAGCGTTTTGACGACCCTGATAAGGACATCACCGGCCGGTGCGAGACTGCCGCCCGTGTGCGGGAGGAATTGCCCGACTGCCGGGTGTACCTTATCTGCGGCGAAGAATTCCGCCGCTTAGAGCCTGTTATGCGGAAGGCGGTGGAGACGAAGCTCATCGACGGCTACTGCTTCGGAGCGCTCACGAAACAGCGGATAGAAGCGTGGCTCGCTGATAAAAGCAGATCCTTTCCGCCTTTCCGACACACGAAATGGAGGAAGCCATTGTGAAAAACCTGAAAAAACTGACCATACTCCACTCCAATGATATGCACGGCGACTTTCTGTCCGAGCAGATCGACGAGAAGCTGGTAGGCGGTGTGTCCCTGCTCTCCGGCTATGTAAATAAGGTGCGCGGCGAGGAGCAGAATGTGCTCTATGCCATTGCGGGCGATATGTTCCGGGGCTCCGTTATCGACTCGGAATACAAAGGCACCTCCACCATCGGCATCATGAACCTGCTGGGGCCGGATGTGGCCACCATCGGCAATCACGAGGTGGACTACGGCCTTGCCCACCTGCTGTTTTTGGAAAAGTGCGCCAACTTCCCCATCATCAACGCCAATTTCCACATCAAGGCCAACCGCAAGCGGCTGTTCCAGCCCCACTACATTGCCCATATTGACGGCATGAAGGTGCTTTTCATCGGCATCATCACTGAAGATGTGCTGGCCCAGACCAAGAGTGACGAGGTCATCGGCTCCTTTGTAGACATCGGCGAGGCAGCCCGGGAGGTAGGCAACATCTGCAACGCCTACAACGCTATTGACATCGATTTCACCGTGCTGCTGACCCACATCGGCTTTGAGGAGGATAAGAAGCTGGCCGCGCTGCTGGACCCTGACTGGGGCGTGGACCTTATCATCGGCGGCCACTCCCACACCTTCCTGACAGAGCCGGCCAAAGTCAACGACATCTACATCGTGCAGGCCGGCACCGGCACCGACCAGATCGGCCGGTTCGACATCA
>CAZFJB010000230.1:0-2400 GCA_964519775.1 uncultured Oscillibacter sp. | reverse complement strand
AACCAGATCGAGGGCAAGCTGGAGCCGGGCCAGAAGGTGGTAGTCATCGAGGACCTGATCTCCACCGGCGGCAGCGTCATCGAAGTGGTGAACGTGCTGCGGGAGGCCGGCGCCGACGTACTGGGCGTTGTGTCCATCTTCACCTATGGGATGCAGAAGGGCCTGGACCGTCTGGCTGCCGCCAACGTGAAAAACGTGAGCCTGACGGATTTTGACACCATTGCCCAGGTGGCCGCCGAAAGCGGCTATATCGCGCCGGAGGATGTGAAGCGCCTGCTGGCTTTCCGGGCGAACCCCTCTGACGAGAGCTGGATCGGAGGCGGCGAGAAATGAGGAGCCTGATCGACATTATGGAGCTTTCCACCGATGAGATCACGGAATTGGTGGAGACCGCCTGTGACATCATTGACCATCCCGCCAAGTATGCCCACAAGTGCGACGGCAAGATCCTGGCCACCCTCTTTTTTGAACCCTCTACCCGCACCCGCCTGAGCTTTGAGAGCGCCATGCTGAGCCTGGGCGGCCAGGTGCTGGGCTTCTCCGAGGCCAGCAGCTCCTCCGCCGCCAAGGGCGAGAGCGTGGCGGACACCATCCGTGTGGTGAGCTGCTACAGCGACATCATCGCCATGCGCCATCCCAAGGAGGGCGCGCCCCTGGTGGCCTCCATGCACTCTCGGGTGCCGGTGATCAACGCCGGTGACGGCGGCCACAACCACCCCACCCAGACCCTGACGGATCTTTTGACCATCCACCGGGAAAAGGGCCGGTTCAACGATCTGACCATCGGCCTGTGCGGTGATCTGAAATTTGGCCGCACGGTCCACTCTCTGGTGGCGGCCATGAGCCGTTATACCGGCATCCGCTTTGTGCTGATCTCCCCGGAGGAGCTGAAGCTGCCCCGGTATGTGAAGGAGCAGTACCTTAAGAGCAAGGGCATCCCCTATACCCAGTCCACCTCTTTGGAAGAGGTCATGCCGGAACTGGATATTTTGTATATGACCCGTGTCCAGCGGGAGCGGTTTTTCAATGAGGAGGATTACCTCCGGCTGAAAGACAGCTACATCCTGACGCCGGAGAAGCTGGAAAACGCCAAGGCGGACCTGCGGATCCTGCATCCGCTGCCCCGTGTCAACGAGATCTCCGTGGCGGTGGACGACGACCCCCGGGCCTGCTATTTCAAGCAGGCCCAGAATGGCCGCTATATCCGCATGGCGCTGATCATGAAGCTGCTGGGCATTGCGTAAGGAGGCGAGAGAGATGATCATTGATTCCATTCAGAACGGTATCGTCATTGACCATATCACGGCGGGGAAGGCCATGGAGCTGTATCGGATCCTGGGCCTGGACAAGCTGGAGTGCACGGTGGCTATTTTGAAAAACGTCACCAGCGGTAAGCTGGGCCGCAAGGACATCATCAAGATCGACCGGGAGATGGACCTGGACTGGGATCTCATCGGCTATGTGGACCCCAGCATCACGGTGAACATCATCCGGGATGGGGAGCTGAAGGAGAAGCGGACACTGAAGCTGCCCGAGCGGATCCGGGGCGTGCTGAAATGCAAAAATCCCCGGTGCATTACCTCCGTGGAGCAGGAGCTGCCTCAGGAGTTCGTGCTGACGGACCGGGAAAAGCGGGTCTACCGCTGCATCTACTGCGAGACCCAGGCCAAATAAAAAGCAAAATGAAAAGCGCTGTCCGGCTATGCCGGACAGCGATCAGCGGGGCGGCAAAGTTTTGCCGCCCCGCTGATCCAGTTTTCAGAACATTTGAAAGTTCAGAAAACTGGTGATTTAAATAGCGCGGGACACCCCTCCTGGGTTTCCCGCGCACACGCTTCCTTCCCGTTGTGGGTATTTTCCGCTTTATCGACAGACAAAAGCGCTGTCCGGCTATGCCGGACAGCGCTTTTAGCTTGTTTAAGGATTGCGGGGATCAAAAGAAGTCACGCATATAGGCTTCCACATCTTCCCGGGTGCCGGTGAAGGGGCCGGGGGTCTCCATCTTCAAGGAGACCAGGGCCGTGGCAGTCTTCAAAGAGGTGGGGATGTCCTTGGTCAAACGCTCGTTGATGTAGCCGGCGAACGTGGTGTCGCCCCGGCCGGTGCGACCGGAGAGGTTCCGGGCCTTGATGGGGCAGGTGTAGAACTCCTTGCCGTCGTACACCAGGACCTCGGAGTTATGGGTGATGAGGATCTCCTTGGCACCCCAGCTATAGAGGACCTTGGCAGCCTCCGCCCGGTCCGTCAGGCCGGTGAGGATCTCCGCCTCGGCAGCGTCCGTCTTCAGGAAGCGGACATAGGGCAGCAGTTCTTTCTTTTCCTTCCAATCGTGGTACACCATGCCGCCGTTTTCCACCCAGCGGAGCATGGTCTGCACATCGATGGCGCACATGGCGTGCT
>CAZFJB010000229.1:0-2401 GCA_964519775.1 uncultured Oscillibacter sp. | reverse complement strand
CCGCCGACAAGCTGGCGGAAAAGATCTGCAATCTGCGGGTCTTTGAAGATGAAAATGGCAAGATGAATCTGAATCTGGAGCAGGTGGGCGGCAGCTTCCTGGTGGTCTCCCAGTTCACGCTGTACGCGGACACCTCCTCCCGCCGCCCCGGCTTTACCGGGGCCGCCAAGCCTCCCGTGGCCATTCCCCTCTATGAGCGGTTCATGGAGCGCTGCCGCCAGCGGGGCTTTGAGGTGCAGCACGGTGAATTCGGCGCCGATATGCAGGTCTATTCCCAGAATGACGGCCCGGTCACCATCCTGTTCGACACGGAAGCGTAACGCCTATCCCAGCCGGACTCCCGGCTATACCAGACGCCCATTTGAAAAATCACACTATTTATTAAAAGCCCATCGCTCCGGTCAGCCGGCGATGATGGCAAAGGCCCCCATACCGCGGGGGAAAATTTCATTTCTATTTGTGCCGCGCACAGCGGCGGAATGGGGGATCTTTATGAACATCATTCCCTTGCACGTGGGCTATATGTTCACCAACTGCTATATTCTCTGCGATGAAACAGAAAAAGTCTGCGCCGTGGTGGACCCAGGCGGCAGCCCGGAAAAGATCCTCTCCGCTGTGGAGGAGTCCGGCTGCGCCCTGAAATTCGTCTGCCTGACCCACGGCCACTATGACCACACCGGCGCTGTGGAGGCGCTGCGGCAGGCCATCCCCGGTCTGCCGGTCTATCTGAACCGCCGGGACATCTATCCACTGGATGATCCCAAGGCCCAGCATCTCTACCCCCATATTGACGACACCACGGATTATGACGAGGGGGACACCCTGACTCTGGGCAGCCTGCCCATCCGTGTTCTGGCTACCCCCGGCCATTCCGAGGGCGGCATTTCCCTGCTGGCGGAGGATGCCCTTTTCTGCGGCGACACGCTGTTCGCCGCCTCTATGGGCCGCACGGATCTTCTGGGCGGCAGCGATGAGGCCATCATGGCTTCTCTCCGCCGTCTGGCGGCGCTGCCCGGGAATTTAAAGGTCCTGCCCGGCCACATGAAGGCCACCGAGCTGGACCGGGAGCGGGAGTACAACCCCTATATGAAGGCCGCCCTGGCCCGGGAAAAATAATATGAAGCTGGAATTTCACGGCCACGATGAGCGCTATATCGTCGAGCAGAGCCTGATGAACCTCTTCCCCCTGGAAAAGCCGGTGTATGAGCCCATCCAGCCGGAGGACGACACCTGGGCCATTCTCTCCCTGCGGGAGGAGGACGGCCGCTGTCATGTAACGGTGGAGCTGAGCGTTGACGGCACAGCGGCCCCTTTTTCCCTGGGCTGCCCCCTCTCCGGCACGGAATTTGAACAGGAAGGGCAGCGGCGCCACGCCGTGGCCGCCTGCTTCTATCAGGCGTTCCTGGCGCTCTACCCTCAGCTCTCCGGTGCGGTCCGCTCCGCAAGGCAGTTAAAAATACCCCCCTGGGGGATGCTCACCGGCGTGCGGCCCGACAAGCCCATCACCTGGGCCCTGATGGAGGGCAAGACCCCGGAGGAAGCCAAAAACTATCTGAAAGAGCACTACTACGTCCCCGAGGACCGGGCCGCACTGGCGCTGGAGACGGGCACCGTGGGCTATCAGGCCCGGCAGCGGCTGGCCCCCCGGGACATCGATCTGTATGTGGGCATCCCCTTCTGCCCCACCCGCTGTGTCTACTGTTCCTTTGTCAGCCAGAGCGTGGAGCGCAGCTTTTCCCTGGTGGAGCCCTATGTAAAAGCCCTCATCGGTGAGATCCGCGCCGGCGGGGCCATGGCCCGGGAAAACAATCTGCGGCCCCGGACCTTCTATATGGGCGGCGGCACCCCCACCACCCTGGACCCGGATCAGCTGGACGCTGTTCTGACGGCGATGGAGGAGAGTTTCGATCTTGCCGACTGCCCGGAGATCACGGTGGAAGCCGGCCGGCCTGACACCATCACCGCCGAAAAGCTGGCCGTTTTGAAGGCCCACGGCGTCACCCGTGTCTCCGTCAATCCCCAGGCTATGGATGATAAGGTCCTCCGGGCCATCGGCCGCCGCCACACCGCGGCGGACACCGTTGCCGCCATGGAGCTGGTGCGCTCCTATCACTTCCCCTATGTGAATATGGACCTGATCGCCGGTCTGCCGGAGGACACGCCGGAAGGCTTCCGCCGCTCTCTGGATCAGTGTCTGGAGATGGGGGCCAACAACATCACCGTCCACACCCTGGCGCTGAAAAAAGGCAGCCGCATCCTCACTGAGGGCGTAGCCATCCCGGACGGCGACGCCGTTCAGGCCATGCTGGACTATGCCGCCCCCACCCTGCGGAGCGCCGGCTTTGCCCCCTACTATCTCTACCGGCAGAAATATATGTCCGGCAGCTTTGAAAACGTGGGC
>CAZFJB010000228.1:0-2413 GCA_964519775.1 uncultured Oscillibacter sp. | reverse complement strand
CAGCTCATCGATGACAGACACGTCCAGATCGCCGTAGAGGATCAGGGCCAGGGTCCGGGGGATGGGGGTGGCGGACATGACCAGAGTGTGGGGATGCTGCCCCTTTTCCGCCAGAGCTGTCCGCTGGGCCACGCCGAAGCGGTGCTGCTCATCCGTTACCACCAGGCCCAGATCGGCGTAAGAGATACCGCTGGAGATCAGGGCGTGGGTGCCGATGGCAAAGTCGATCTCACCGGCGGCAAGCTGGACGGCGATGCTTTTTTTCGTTTTCGCCGTGGTGGAGCCGGTCAGCAGGGCGCAGCGGATGCCCAGCCCCTCCAAAAGGGGAGCGAGGCCCCGGTAATGCTGCTCAGCCAGCAGCTCTGTGGGGGCCATCAGGGCCGCCTGACGGCCATTTTTCACGCAGAAATACACACAGGCGGCGGCCACCATGGTCTTGCCGGAGCCTACATCGCCCTGGCAGAGGCGGTTCATGGGCTTCCCACCGCGCATATCGGCGATGGCTTCCTCCACGCAGCGGCGCTGGGCGCCTGTCAGGGAGAAGGGAAGGGCATCGTAAAAGGGTGCCATGTTTGCCGCCGCCATAGGCGGCACGCTGACCGTTTCCCGGCGCTGGCGCAGCAGCTTCAGCCCGGCGGCAAAGAAAAACAGCTCTTCAAAAGCCAGCCGCCGGCGGGCGATGTCCAGCGATTCCGGGGAGTCCGGGAAGTGGATATTCTCATAGGCGTAGTTGATCCGGCAGAGCTGATGGGCCTGCCGCACGCTGTCCGGCAGGCAGTCCGGCAGAATGTCGGCACAGAGTTCCAATCCTTGTCGGATGGCCCGCTGGAGCAATAGCTGGCTGACGCCGGCGGTAAGGGGATAGATGGGCACGATGCGGCCTGTGGATTCCCCACGGCCCTCCTGCTCCACAATGGGGCCGGCCATGGTCTTGCGGAGAAGGGACCCCTCCGCCTTGCCGTAAAAAATATACGTTTCGCCCACATGGAGCTGCTCTTTCAGCCAGGGTTGGTTGAAAAAGGTCACGTCCAGCACGCCGGTCTCATCCACCGCCCGGACCTTCACCAGATCCAGGCCCCGGCGGATGTGGGAGAGCTTCGGCTCCGAGGCGATCATGGCGGAGACGCAGGCGGTCTCACCGGGGATCAGATGCGAGATGGGCTTTGCCTCCCGGCGGTCGTCATAGGCCCGGGGGAACCAGCAGATCAGATCGCCCAGAGTGTGGATGCCCAGCTTGGCCAGGGCCTTGGCTTTGGCGTCACCGATGCCTTTGCAGTAACGCACGTCCGTAGAAAGATCTGCCATGGCCCCGCCTCCTTTTTGCCGCAGAATGATACTTGGATTATAAACGAAAATTGGGGATTTGAAAAGCGTTTTTCCACCGGGAAATTGGAAACGCCTGCCGCGTCAGCGGCAGGCGTGAGATTGTCAAAAGAGCGGTAAGATTCGCGCAACGGAAAGGAAGGGTGTGTGCGGGGAACCCATCAGGGGTTCCCCGCGCCATTTAAATCAACAGTTTTCAGAACGTTGAAAGCTCTGAAAACTCAGGTCAGCGGGGCGAAAACTTTTTCGACACGCTGACGCCTGCCGCGTCAGCGGCAGGCGTTTGCTCAGAGGGCGGTGTTTCTATAATCAATAAAGCGGTAGGTCAGGCCGTTTTCCGTCATCGCCTCACCGGTCAGCTCCACGGTCCACGCCGGCAGGGCGTCTAGGTCCGGGAAGAAGGCGTCAGCCCCTTCCGCTGTCGTGTCCACCTGGGTGAGATACACCCGGCGGCAGCGATCCAGCAGGGCGGCGTAGATACTGCCGCCGCCGATGAGCCACACGTCGTCCGCGTCCCCGGAGAGGGCCAGCGCCGCTTCCGGGGAGGAGACTGTCTCGCACCCCTCCCGCCGGAAGTTCGGGTCCCGGGTGATGACGATGTTCCGGCGCTTGGGAAGGGGCCGCCCGCCGGGGAAGGAGTCCAGAGTCTTGCGGCCCATGATGACGGTGCCGCCGGAGGTCAGGGCCCGGAAGCGCTTCATATCCCCCGGCAGGGAGAAAAGAAGACCATTTTCCCGGCCAATGGCCCAGTTCCTGTCAACTACAACAATGGCGTTCACAGCGAGGCTCCTTTCATCAGATGGCCACAGGGATCTTGTCCTCAAAGGGGGCGGGGGTATAGCCCTCCATGGTGAAGCTGTTCCGGGTGAAGGCATAAAAATCGGTGACGGAGGGATCCATGGTGAACTTCGGCGCGGGGGCGGGAGTCTGGGTCAGCATTTTTTCGATGATGGGAACGTGCCGGTCGTAAATGTGAGCGTCGGCAATGACGTGGACCAGCTCACCGGGGATCAGGCCGCTGACCTGGGCCATCATGTATACCAGAACGGAATACTGCACCACATTCCAGTTGTTGGCAGCCAGCATATCC
>CAZFJB010000227.1:1742-2421 GCA_964519775.1 uncultured Oscillibacter sp. | reverse complement strand
TGCTGACGTTCAGCATAGCGTCCACAGATTCCGGGAACAGCGTCAGAATGTCGATTTGCATCTCCATCACAGACCCTCCCAGACCTTTACGTCCATCCGGCCGACGTCCAGATCAACGGAGCGGATGAAGGCGTCCTTCACGGCGGGGATCAGGTACTCCCGCTGGCCCTTGACGGTGTAGACCTTGCTGGCGGGGTACTCGTCCACGGCGGTAAGGGTGCCCAGCAGGGCGCCGGTGTCGCAGTCGTGGACCTCCAGGCCGATGAGCTCATCGTCAAAGTACTCACCATCCGGTAAAACCACGTCATTACGCCGGATGTAAAGCTCTTTTCCTTTATAGGCGAGGGCGGCGTCCATATCCTCCACACCGGGGAATTTCAGCAGCACCAGGTCCTTGTGGACATGGTTGGCGGTGGGGGTGACAGGCTGGGAATCGATATAAAAGGTCTTGCAGCGGGTGAGGAAGGCGGGAGAGACCCGGCGGGGCTGCACCCGCACCTCGCCCCGGATGCCGTGGGCGTTGACGATGCGGCCCACCCGGATAAATTCCTGTTTCATAGTTTGCTCCTTGCGGTCATTTTTCTTGATGGTAAACGATCACTGCCGAACAGACAGCGGAATAACGGAGGGATGCGAGCTTTTGTGCGTGGCTTATTTCAACTGACCGGCCAGATAGCCG
>CAZFJB010000227.1:0-1732 GCA_964519775.1 uncultured Oscillibacter sp. | reverse complement strand
AAATTCCTGCTTCATAAAGCGCTCCTTGCGATCGGATTTTCAAACTATTATATACATTATTTTGCCCCGGGACAATAGGAAAATGGGTTTTCCCGGGAAAAGGGCGGCGGGCGGCGCTTATTTCAGCTGTCCCGCCAGATAGCCGCTGGACCAGGCCCACTGCAGGTTGTAACCGCCGCAGTCGCCGTCAATGTCCAGTACCTCGCCGGCGGCGTAGAGCCCCGGCACCAGGCGGCTTTCCATGGTTTCGGGGTCAAACTCCTGGGTGGAAATGCCGCCGGCGGTGACCTGTGCCCCGTCAAACCCAAGGACACCAAGCACTGGCAAGGAGAAATCCTTGATAGCTTCAGCAATGCGGGCGAGGTCCTTTTCTCCCAGGGATGTGACCGGGTCCGTCAGGCCGTATCCCGCGTAGCGCAGCACTGTGCGGCCCAGGCGGTTGTGGAGCATCCCGGCCAGCAGGTTCTCGGTGGTCAGCGCTGGCATGGCGGAGAGCCGCTGGTGAAGAAGGGACTGGATCTCGGCGCGCTCCAAATGCCGCAGCAGATCGATGTGAAGCGTCAGGGAACCTTTTTCTACAGAGGCGGCCCGGGACAGCTCGAAGGCCACCGGCCCGCTAACGCCGAACTCCGTAAATTGCAGTTCCCCGGCGCTGGCGACCAGAAGGGTGTGGTCCCGGCGCAGCGCCACAGCGGCGTCAGCCCGGACGCCCTTAAGGGCTTTCACATAGGTGTTGTCGGTCTTGATCTGCACCAGGGCGGGGTAGAGCTTGGTGACGCTGTGGCCCAGGGACTGCAGGAGCTGATAGCCGCTGCGGGTGCCGCCCAGCTTGCCGCCGGCCATGCCGCCGCAGCAGACGATCACACGGTCCGCCGACAGCGTCTCCTCCGGGGAGATGACGGAAAAACCGCTTTTCGTCCTTTTCAGACCGGTGACCTCAAAGCCGGGGCGGGTGATGACCCCGGCGGCGTCAGCGGCAAAGCGCAGCACGTCCACCACGCTGCCGGCCTGATCCGACAGGGGATAGACCCGGCCGGAGTCCTCACTGACGGTCAAAAGGCCCAGAGAGCGGAAAAAGTCCAGCGTTTCCGGCACGCCCAGAGCGGAAAAGGCGGGGCGGATGAACGCGGGGGATTGGCCGTGGTAAAAGGAGATGTCCATATGCAGATTGGTGAGGTTGCAGCGGCCGTTGCCGGTGGAGAGCAGCTTGCGGCCCACCCGGGCCTGCCGCTCCAGCAGCGTGACGGTGTGGCCTCTCCGGGCAGCGGTGACGGCGGCCATGAGACCCGAGGCCCCGCCGCCGATAACGCAGACGTTCATAGTAATTCCCCATTCCGCCGCTGCGCGCGGCACAAGTAGAAATAAACTTCTTCTCCCACGGAATGGGGATCATGCCATCATCGTCGGCTGTCCGGAGGGCGGGACGATGGGCTTTTCCATCCATGTCTTGTGGGTTTTCACACGACCGCTCCTTTCACCGCGAGGCGGCGTGGATCGGTCTCTCTGCCCATTATAAGGGAAACGGGAGAAAAACACAAGAGCGGAGGCAGGATGGGCCGTCTTGGTGGATTCTGACGAGAAAACAGGAAAAATCCGGAGGTTTTTACAAAAAAACCATAAAATTTCAGTAAAATGAGAAAAAAGGTTGACAGATGGGAAAAGCCGTGCTACGATTCTGTCAAAATTGAATCGCTTGATAGAGGCGCGGTATCCATCAGTACCACCCGCAAGG
>CAZFJB010000226.1:0-2422 GCA_964519775.1 uncultured Oscillibacter sp. | reverse complement strand
AGGAGGTGTTTGGTTTGCCGAATATTAAGTCTGCCAAGAAGCGCGTTCTGATCGGTGAGGTCCGCAACGCACGCAACAAGGCTACGAAGTCCGAACTGAAGACCGCCATCAAGAAGTTCGAGGCGGCTGCCGCAGAAGGCAATCGCACCGAGGCCGATGGCGCTTACAAGGTTGCGGTCAAGAAGGTCGATCAGGCTGTTGCCAAGGGCGTTCTGCACAAGAACACGGCTGCTCATCGCAAGAGCGCCATGACCCTGAAGCTCAACAAGATCGGTTGATAAACCAAACGAAAGGGACGTCTGAAAAGACGTCCCTTGTGTTTTTTCTCCACCTTTATTATTTTTGGCGATTTTGAATATTGCGAGCATACCCCAAAGGGCATATACTTCATTCGGAATTGATTGCCGCCCGATGATATGGGCGGTCACGCCGGAGCAGGTGATAGCATGAAAGATGAAAAGGTAAGGAAGCTGGTCATCAGCGCCCTGATGGCGGCCCTGGTCTATGTGGCCACCAGTGTGATCCAGATCCCATCGCCCATGAACGGCTATGTGAATCTGGGGGACTGCTTCGTGCTGCTCTCCGGGTGGCTGCTGGGACCGTGGTATGGAGCCGCGGCGGCGGGTATCGGCTCCATGCTGGTGGATCTGCTCAGCTCTTACGCGTATTACGCGCCGGGAACGCTGCTGATCAAAGGGGTGGACGCGTTGGCGGCGGCGCTGCTTTTCCGGCTTCTGGGCCGGGGAAAGACGGCCATGCTCCTCAGTGGCATCGTGGGCGAGGGTATCATGGTGCTGGGTTATTTCGGATACGCCTCCCTGCTCCTGGGGAAAGGCTGGGCGGCGGCTGCCAGTATCCCGGGCAATGTGGCCCAGGGGGCGGCTGGCATCGTCATCGGCATGGCGCTGGGGACAATGTTGCGGCGGGTGCGTCTGGCGGAAAAGGCGGGGCTGGGACTTTGAGGGCGGCCCCTTGTCAGGCGGGAACGGCTGTGGTAAACTGAGATGAAAACCGTGAAAGGGTGAGGCGTGATGGCAGGAAACATCGTACATGATTGTGAAAATACCGATCTGCTGAAAAAGATCGAAGAGGAAGCCGCCGCCGCGGCACGGCAACTGGCGGAAGCGGCAAAGCTGCGCCGGGGCCAGATCGTGGTCATCGGGTGCAGCACCAGCGAAGTGGTGGGCCACCAGGTGGGAAGCTGGTCCACGCCGGAGGCGGCGGACGCCATTTTCCGTGGTCTTGACAGCGTGTTTGGCCCCATGGGGGTCTACATGGCGGCCCAGTGCTGTGAGCATTTGAACCGGGCCCTGATCGTGGAACAGGCGGCGGTGCCGGGGGCGGAGATCGTCAACGTGGTGCCTCAGCCCAAGGCCGGCAGCTCCTTTGCCACCGCCGCGTACCGGGCCTTCCGGCAGCCGGTGGCGCTGGAGGAGATCCGGGCGGACGCGGGGCTGGATATCGGCGGCACTCTGATCGGGATGCATCTGAAAAAGGTGGCGGTGCCGGTGCGGTTGTCCCAGGATCATATCGGGCAGGCCATAGTCCTGGCGGCCCGGACCCGGCCCAAGTTCATCGGCGGCGACCGGGCGGTCTATGATGAGAGCCTGAAGGACGGCTATCCCGCGTTTTCATAAGAAAAAAGTCCCGGAGCAGCCGCTCCGGGACTTTTGCCGAAAAGAGAACAGACATACAAAGAGGCGCCCGCTTTTCAGCGGGCGCCTCTGTTTTGATAGGATCAAAAAGGGAAGAATTTACTTCCGGCTTTCGGCAACTGCCACGGCGCAGGCCACGGTCATACCCACCATGGGGTTATTGCCCGCGCCCAAGAAGCCCATCATTTCCACATGGGCAGGCACGGAGGAAGAACCGGCAAACTGCGCGTCGGAGTGCATCCGGCCCATGGTGTCGGTCATGCCGTAGGAAGCGGGGCCGGCGGCCATGTTGTCGGGGTGCAGGGTGCGGCCGGTGCCGCCGCCGGAGGCCACGGAGAAGTACTTCTTGCCCTGCTCGATGCACTCCTTCTTGTAGGTGCCGGCCACGGGATGCTGGAAGCGGGTGGGGTTGGTGGAGTTGCCGGTGATGGACACGTCCACGCCCTCGTGGTGCATGATGGCCACGCCCTCGCGCACATCGTCCGCGCCGAAGCAGCGGACATTGGCCCGCTCACCGTCGGAATAGGCAGTCTCCCTGACCACCTTCAGCTCGCCGGTGTAGTAGTCGAACTGGGTCTGGACATAGGTGAAGCCGTTGATGCGGCTGATGATCTGGGCGGCGTCCTTGCCCAGGCCGTTGAGGATGACCCGCAGGGGCTCCTTCCGGGCCTTGTTGGCGTTGCGGACGATGCCGATGGCGCCCTCAGCGGCGGCGAAGGACTCGTGGCCGGCCAGGAAGGCGAAGCACTTGGTCTCGTCCCGCAGCA
>CAZFJB010000225.1:0-2424 GCA_964519775.1 uncultured Oscillibacter sp. | reverse complement strand
GCGTAGCAGCCGCCCTCGAAGTTGAATACGGACTCATCCGCCCAGCCGTGTTCGTCGTCGCCGATGAGCTTGCGGTTGGGGTCGGCGGAGAGGGTGGTCTTGCCGGTGCCGGAGAGGCCGAAGAAGATGGCGGAATCGCCGTCCTGGCCGATGTTGGCGGAGCAGTGCATGGGGAAAACGCCCTCTTTCGGCATCAGGTAGTTCATAACGGAGAAGACAGACTTCTTGATCTCGCCGGCGTACTGGCTGCCGGCAATAAGGACCAGCTTCTTCTCATAGTCGATCATGATGGCCGCCTCGGAATTGGTGTGGTCCCGCTGGGGATCGCACTTGAAACCGGGGGCGCAGAGGATGGTAAAATCCGCCTGATAATCGGCAAGCTGCTCCTCTGTGGGCCGCAGCAAAAGCTGGTGGATGAAGAGGTTCTGGCTGGCCAGCTCGTTGACCACCCGGAAGGCCTTGGTGTACTTGGGGTCCGCGCCGGCGAAGCCGTCAAAAATAAAGACTTCCCGGTTCTGGAAATAGGCCACCATCTTTTCATACAGGGCATCGAACACCGCCTGGGTGGTAGGCACATTCACTTTGCCCCAGGCGATCTCATCATGCACGCCGGGGCCATCCACGATGAATTTATCGTTGGGAGAGCGGCCGGTGTATTTGCCGGTGTTGACACACAGGGCGCCGGTGGCGCTGAGCTGTCCCTCCCCCCGGCGCAGCGCGTGTTCCACCAGCAGAGCGGGGGCCAGATTGCGGTAAACAGCCGTGGGATTCAAAATTCCAAGCTGTTCCAGACCGTATGTTTCCATATTCGTTCCTCCTTTTGATCGTTGTGCCACAGGCCGCCCCCGCGGGGCGGTCAGGGCCGCTGTGATAACGGCCAATGGCCGAGCTTAAATGTGATACTCTACAAACAGTTCCCGGACGGCGTTGGGATCGGCGGGCTTCTCCGGCGGGGCGGAGACGACCGCGGCTTCCGGGGCCGCTTCCCTGGCGGCATCCCGATAGGCCAGGAACTTGGGGGCCACCTGGGGGAAGAGGGCCAGGGAGAGCACATCCTCCTCCGACTGGGCGATGTCCCGGAATTCCGCCTGATAGTGTTCCAGCTCCGGGGCGATATGATCCGCCGGGCGGCAGGTGATGACCTCCTCCGGGGTAATGCCCGCCAGCGCCCGGACCTCTTCATTCACCGCGCCGGGCAGCGCGCCGTATTCGCCCCGCAGAAGGCCCTTGGACTCCTTGGGGAAGGACTTGTACTTGCCCACGATGACGTTCATCACCGCCTGAGTGCCCACGATCTGACTGGTGGGGGTCACCAGGGGTGGATAGCCAAAGTCCTTGCGGACACGGGGGATCTCCGCCAGCACGTCGTAATACTTCTCCTCTTTCCCCGCCTGCTTGAGCTGGGAGATGAGGTTGGAGAGCATTCCGCCGGGGACCTGGTAGAGCAGTGTGTTGGTATCCACATTCAGCACCTTGGGGTCCAGGCTCCCCTGCTCCTTCAGCCGCTGGGCCACCTTGCGGAAATGGCCCGCCGCGTCGCTGAGGCGGTTGAGGTCCAGCCCGGTATCCCGGGCAGTGCCCTGCAGGGTGGCCACCAGGGATTCCGTGGCAGGCTGAGAGGTGCCGTTGGCCAGCGGAGAGAGGGCGGTATCCACGATGTCCACCCCGGCCATGGCGGCCATGAGGTTCACCATGTCGCCGGTGCCGGTGGTGTTGTGGGTGTGGAGATGGATGGGGATGGAGACTGTCTCTTTCAGCCGCTTGACCAGGGAATAAGCGTCCATAGGCAGCAGGAGATTAGCCATATCCTTGATGCAGATGGCGCTGGCACCCATCTCCTCCAGCGTTTTGGCCAGCTTGACGAAATAGTCCTCATTGTGGATGGGGGACACCGTGTAGCTCATGGCGGCCTCCACCTCGCCGCCGTATTTCCGGGTGGACTTGATGGCCTGCTCCAGGTTGCGGACATCGTTCAGCGCGTCGAAAATGCGGATGATGTCGATGCCGTTTTCAATGCTCTTGCGGCAGAAGGCATCCACCACATCATCGGCATAGTGCTTGTAGCCCAGGATGTTCTGGCCCCGGAAGAGCATCTGCAATTTGGTGTGCTTAACGTGCTGGCGGATGGTCCGCAGACGCTGCCAGGGGTCCTCGTTCAAAAAGCGCATACAGGCGTCAAAGGTGGCGCCGCCCCAGCACTCCAACGAGTAGTAGCCCACAGAGTCCAGCAGTTCCAGCGCCGGGAGCATATCCTCCGTGGTCATGCGGGTGGCCGCCTGGGACTGGTGGGCATCCCGCAGGATGGTGTCGGTGATCAGGAGAGGCTTATTGCTTAAAAATTCCATATACAGCCTCCTTTTAGCCAAACAGGGAGATCAGCACGCCCGCGGCGATGGCGGAGCCGATGACGCCGGCCACATTGGG
>CAZFJB010000224.1:0-2433 GCA_964519775.1 uncultured Oscillibacter sp. | reverse complement strand
ATGGATTCCTTCCTTCATTGCTCTCGTTCACCTCTTTCTGGTACAAAACTACCTCCGTGGAGCTTTCACCCCACAAAAGCTAAATTAGCATAGCACATCAGGAACTGGATTGCAAGCATTTTTTCGCTGAATTTGCAAAAAAACTGAAAATCAGGGGATCTCCACCACTTCGCCCCGGTTCAGGAAGTACAATAGCTTCCGTTCCACCGGTTTTCCCAGCACCCGTTCCAGGGCCAGAGAGTATGCCGCCAACTGGCCCCGATATAGTTCCGCCCGCTGGGCAGTCTCCTCCGCTGTGCGGACATGGTCCGTTTTGAAGTCCACCACCGTGATGCCCTCCGCCGTTTCAAACCAGCAGTCCACCACGCCCTGGAGCAAAATGGTGTCCTCTCCCACGCTCTCCGGGTCATAGTCCCGGGCGTCCATCAGCACGGTGAAGCGGTACTCACGCTCCACAGTCTCCGCCCGGCGCAGCTCCTCCGCCAGGGGCGAGACCAAAAACCGCTTCAGCGCCGGAATATCCACAGCTTCTGCCTGCTCCGCCGTCAGCTTGGAGGCGAGCCGCAGCCGCTCTACCTGGCCAGACACGTCCCGGTCCGCCAGATCCAAATATTGCAGCACCAGATGGGTGGCGGTGCCCCGCTCCGCCGGTGTCAGCCCCTTGTCCGCCCGCCGGAATTTCGGCTGGGTCAGGGGACGGATATAGGGCGCGTGATACGCGTTTTCCGCGATCTCCTCGTCCAGCGACCGACCCTTGAGCTGGGTGGCGGTGAGCTTGGCAGGCAGCTGCGTTTCCCGCTGATAGGGATATTGGAAGGACAACACTTCCGGGTCAAATGCACCCTCTAATGGCTGCGCCGCCCCCTCTTCCGCCTGCCGGAGCGGGAGATCCGCAAAGTCATCACTGTCATGCAAAAACACTTGCCACGGACTGGTATCGCCGGTATACAGGCTATCCACCTCCAGACCGGCCAGGGCCCGCAGGGGTGCTGCCTCCGGGCGGCACAGCAGCGGCAGCAAGATCCAGTCTCCAAAGCACTTGCCCTCCGCCACCGCCTCCGGCTGGGCGGGACAGCCCGCCGAGGCCGCCAGCCTTTGCAGCCGGGTCTCCGCATGATACATGGCATCTACTAAGATCAGTTTCTCCTTGGGCCGGGTCATGGCCACATATAGGACCCGCTGCTCCTCCGCCAGATTTTCCCGGCGGAGCGCTTCCTCCAATGCCAGTCGAGCCATGGTGGGATAGCGGATCTTACGGCTCAGATCAATGCGTTTGGGCCCCAGGCCAAGAGCCGGATGGACCAGCACAGGCGTATCCAGATCTTGCCGGGAAAAAGCCCGGTCCAGATCACAGAGGAACACGATGGGAAATTCCAGGCCCTTGGATTTGTGGATGCTCATCAGCGCCACGCCGCCGCTGCCGCCGGCGGGCTTGACCTCCGGGGACTGTCCGGTGTCAATGAGCCGACGGAGCTGGGTGACAAAAGCGAAAAGCCCCTTGTAGCCGCCGGACTCGAACCGCTGGGCGTGGCCTGTCAGGGCGATGAGCGCCTCCTGGCGTGCCGCGCCGTCATCCATGGCGCCGAAGATGCCCAGTAGATCCAGACGGTTGTAGATGTGCCATAAAAGACGGCTGACGCTCATGTCCCCTGCCGCCTCCCGAAGCTGGGAGAGGGTCTCCAAAAACCGCCTTGAATCCTCCTGATCGTCGGCTTTCAGGGCGTCATAGAAGTCCCCTTCCCGGTCCGCGGCCCGGATGGCCGCCAGACGGTCCGGCGTAAAGCCGAACACCGGGGAGCGCAGCACGGAGATCAGCGGCACATCCTGCCGGGGGTTATCGATGATCTCCAGCAGAGATAAGGTGACGGAGATCTCCACACTGTGGAAAAAATCACCGCTTTCCCGGAAGGAACAGGGGATGCCCCACTCCTCCAGCGCCTGGGCAAAGGCGGCGGAACGACTGCCGGGAGAGCGCATCAGGATCACGATGTCCTCCGGCCGGCAGGGCCGCAAGCTCCCGTCCTCCCCGGTGACGGGATAGCCGGTATCCAGCAGCTCCCGGATACGGCGGGCGGTAAAGCGGGCCTCCACCGTCACCTTTTTCACGGCGGGTCCGTCCGCCGCCGCGCGCTGGCGGGCGGAGATCAGGTGGAACTCCGTGCCGCAGTCCTCCCGGGGCGGATAGTACTCCGCGCCAAAGTGGAGAGCCTCCTCCGCCCCATACTCCATCTCCCCCATGTCCACGGAGAGGATGTTTTCAAAGATAAAATTGGCGGCGTCCAGGATCTCCCGCCGGGAGCGGAAGTTTTTGGAGAGGAGGATCTTCCGCTCCTCCCCTTCCTCCGCTGTTTCAGCGGGTGTAAAGCGCACATACTTTTCGAGGAAAATGGTGGGGTCCGCCAGCCGGAAGCGGTAGATGCTTTGCTTGACATC
>CAZFJB010000223.1:0-2458 GCA_964519775.1 uncultured Oscillibacter sp. | reverse complement strand
ATCCTTCGCTTTCGCCTTTCGGCAAGGTCTCAGACACAACGCGCAGGAACGTTCCACCCTCCAAATTTATGATAGACCTGTAAAGGAATCCGAATATGTCTCTGAATTTCAACTATCTTCACCGGGAGCCGGGGTTCTACCGCCGGGTCTTTACCCTGGCCCTGCCGGTGGTGCTGCAAAACCTGATCACCACCTCCCTGGGCTTTATGGACACCTTCATGGTGGGGCTGGTGGGACAGGAGCAGATGTCCGCCGTCACTGTGGCCAACGTGCCCATCTACATCGTGCAGCTTATCGTCTTTGGTCTGCAAAGCGGGTCCAGCGTGCTCATCAGCCAGTTCTGGGGCCGGGACGACAAGGCGTCCATCAACCGGGTGCTGGGCATCGGCTTTTTTGTGGCCGGGGGCATCTCCACCCTCTGCGCCCTCATTATGGGCTTCTTCCCCCGGCAGGTGCTGCTGCTCATTACGGACAATCTCCGCCTGGTGGAGCTGGGCACGCCCTATATCCGCATCGTGGGCTTTTCCTATGTGTTCAACTCCATCACCTCCATTTACATCGGGATGCAGCGCAGCATTGAAAATCCCCGCTTCGGAATGCTGGTCTTTGCCGCCTCCACCCTTTGCAACACGGTGGGGAACTACATCCTGATCTTCGGCAAGCTGGGCCTGCCCGCCATGGGTGTTCAGGGTGCGGCCATCGCCACCCTGGCCTCCCGGATCCTGGAGTTCATCATCTCCCTTGTCTACGCCCTGCGCTGCCGGCGGATGCCGCTGGATCTCGCCTGTATCCGCCGCCCCGGCAAGGCCGTGTTCCGCAGCTTTGTGAAGTTTTCCACCCCGGTGCTGCTGAATGAAACGCTCTGGGGCGCCGGCACCTCGCTCTACACCGTCATCATGGGTCACATGGCCATCAGCACGGACATCATCTCCGCCTTCACCGTGGCCGGCAACATCGACAAAATGGTGACCGTGGCCATCTTCGGCGTGGCGGCGGCCGCCGCCGTCATCGTGGGCAAAGAGGTGGGCATGGGCGGCAAACATACCTATGACATCGGTCTTGCCCTGGGCTTTGTGGCGCTGATGACGGGCCTGGGCGTGGCGGTGATCGAGCAGCTTTTGTTCTGGCTGATCCTCAAGCCCTATGTGCTGCCCCTGTTTTCCATGACGGCTTACGCCGCCTCGCTGTGCGTGGTCATGGTCTTTTGCTACACGGTCTCCGCCCCGCTTCACGCCTTCGCAACCACCTGCATCGTGGGGGTCCTCCGGGGCGGCGGCGACGTGCGGACCGCCATGCTCATCGACACACTGCCCCTCTGGTGCTTCACGCTGCCCATGCTGGTGCTGCTGGGCCTGGTGCTGGACGCCCCCATCCCCCTCTTCTGCCTGGTGATGGCCACGGAGTCCGCATTGAAGATGCCCTTCGGCGTCTGGCGGCTGCGAAGCGGCAAGTGGATCCACGATGTGACAAAGGAGCTGGACGCATGATCTCTTTGTTCCGCTGCCCTGTCTGCGGCGGTCCCCTGGAACGGACAGAGCGGACCTACCGCTGCCTCCGGGGCCACAGCTATGACATTGCAAAAGAGGGCTACACCTATCTCCTGCCCCCCAACCAAAAGCACTCCGCCGATCCCGGCGATGACAAGGCCATGGCGGCGGCACGGCGGGCGTTTTTGTCCAAGGGCCATTATGCCCCGCTGCTCCACGCCTTGGCCGCCCAGACCACGGCGTGCGGCGATGAGTCCCCGGTGATCTTAGACGCCGGCTGCGGAGAGGGGTACTACACCTCCGGCATCCGTCAGGCGCTGGCTGTCAGCGGTAAGCTGCCCCGGATGGCAGGCATCGACATCTCCAAGTCCATTCTGCGGCTGGCGGCCAAGCGGGACCCCCATGTGGAGTTCGCCGTGGCCTCCTGCTTCCATCTGCCCTTTCACGATGGGGCGGCGGACTGCCTGATCGACTGCTTTTCCCCCCTGGCCATCGGCGAATTTCGCCGGGTGTTGAAACCCGGCGGCCGCTTTCTCTATGTGGTGCCGGGGGCACGGCACCTTTGGGAGATGAAGGAAGTCCTCTACGATGCCCCCTATCCCAATGAGGAGAAGGAGACCCCCTATGAGGGCTTTGCCTATGAGGCCATCGTGCCGGTGGACTTCACCATGGAACTGACCTCTCAGGCGGACATCCAGGCCCTTTTCCAGATGACGCCCTACTTCTGGAAAACGCCGAAGGAAGGCGCGCGGCGCCTGGCTGCGCTGGACACGCTGACCTGTCAGGCATCTTTCCGCATCCATGTGTTCCGGGCAGTGTAGAAAAATACCAAACAGCCTGTCGGTGCTTTGCGCCGACAGGCTGAGTAAGTTAATGGAGTAAAATCCTCCGCAACGGGAAGGAAGAGTGTGTGCGGGAAACCCAGGAAGGGTTTCCCGCACAATTTTAATCAAACAGTTTTCAGAACTTTT
>CAZFJB010000222.1:0-2462 GCA_964519775.1 uncultured Oscillibacter sp. | reverse complement strand
ACACCATCAACCGCAAGGTCAAGGAGATCTTCCGGGCGCTGGAATTTGAGAAGAACTACACCAAGTCCCAGATCCTGGAGCTGTATCTGAACATGATCTATCTGGGCAGCGGCTGCGGCGGCGTCCAAACGGCGGCGGAGTATTACTTCGGCAAAGACGCCAGCGAACTGACGGCGGCGGAGAGCGCCAGCATCATCGCCATCACCAACAATCCGTCTTTGTATAACCCCAAGTATGACCGGACCTACACCCGGGCGGACGGCACCAAGATCACCCCCCGGGAACTGAACAAGAAGCGCCAGGAGATCATCCTGGACAAAATGGCGGAGATCACCAATCCCGACACCGGCAAGCCCTACCTCACGGAGGCGGAATGTGCCGCCGCCAAGGCCGAGATCCTGCAATTCACCGACACCTCCGGCGACGCCGGGGAGGTCATCAAGCAGAGCAGCGGCATCGAGATCAACAACTGGTTCGTGGAGCAGCTCATCAAGGACGTGACCACGGATCTGGCCGCCGCCAAGGACATTTCCTATGAGGCCGCCCAGCGGCTCATCAACAACAGCGGCTATCAGATCTACTGCACCATGGATTTGGACATCCAGAATATTGCCGAGGCGGTCTACGCCGATCTGAGCAACCTGGACATCCACTCCGCCAAGGGCGAGCAGCTCCAGTCCGGCATCACCATCATGGACCCCTATACCGGCAATATTGTGGCCATGGTGGGCGCCATGGGGGCGAAAGAGGCGAACCTGGTGGATAACTACGCGGTGCAGAAGCACCAGGTGGGCTCCTCCATCAAACCTCTGACGGTGTACTCCGCCGCGCTGGAGATGGGAGCCGTCACCCCTGCCACCACCTTTGATAACTACCCCGTCCGACTGCTCAACGACAGCCCCTGGCCCAGCAACTCCCCCAATACCTACACCGGCTGGACCCTGATCGGTGACGGTGTGCGCCAGTCCATCAACACCATCGCCGTCCAGACTCTGGAAACGCTGGGCGTGGCGGAGTCCTACGCTTACGCCACGGAGAAGCTGGGCCTGGATCTGGCCCCGGAGGATATGGATGTTTCCCCTCTGGGCATGGGCGGCTTGACCCACGGTCTCAACACTGTGGAGATGGCGGCGGCCTTCTCCAGCTTTGCCAATAACGGTGTTTACAACTCCCCTAAGATGTACCTTGAGGTAAAAGATAACAACGGCGAGACAATTTTGGTCAACGAGGGCGAGACCCATGTGGCCATGAAGGAGAGCACCGCCTACTTTATGAACAAAATGCTCACCAGCGTGGTCACCTCCGGCACCGGCACTGCCGCCAAATTCAACGGCATGACCGTCGCCGGTAAGACCGGCACCACCGACAGCCGCCGTGTCCGCTATTTCACAGGCTATACCCCCTATTACTGCGCCGCTGTGTGGACAGGCTATCCCAAGACCAACGAGAAGATCAACCTGGCCAGCGGCACCGCTAACCCCGCCGCCACCATGTGGAAGAAAGTGATGCAGCAGGTCCATGAGGGGCTGGAAAATAAGAGCTTTTTCAAGCCGGAGAGCGGGATCGAAAAGGTGGAGATCTGCGCCGACAGCGGCCTGCTCTGCACTGATGCCTGCCGGGCGGATGTCCGGGGCAGCCGTGCCACTACGGTGGAGGTAGTCACCGGTACCGCTCCCACAGAGTACTGCGGGATGCACACCATCGTGGACTACTGCACCGAGGGCAAGTGCCTTGCCACCGAGAGCTGCCCCAGTTTCAGCGTGACCCAGGTGGGCGTGCTGGATTTCGAGCGGGAGGAGTTTTTCAAGGCTGACGGCACCCGCTACGGCAGCATCACCACTGACAGCGCCAAGAATCCCGACAGTATGTTCCATCTCTCTGAGATGCGCAAGGCCATCGGTCTGGACCCCACGCCTCTGGCGGACGGCACGGAGACATACCCGGAGATCATCGGCTGTCCCACCCACGCGGGCTGGGCGCCGGAAGTGGATCCGGAGGACCCCGGCTACCTCTTTGACCCCGAGGACCCCAACTATGATCCCAGCGGCGGCTTTGGGGACGCCAATCTCCCCACGGAGCCGGATGACCCGATGGTGGATATCCCGGTGATCCCCGTGATCCCGGTGGCCCCCGCTGACGATCCCAGCGGCGGCTTTGGAGACGCGGGCCTCTGGGCGGAAAATCTGCTGCGGAACCGATAAGAAACAATGACCCCCCATCCGGGAGCCAGCGCTCCCGGATGGGGGGTCAGCGGGGCGAAAAGACTTTTCGCCCCGCTGAACTGGTGATTTTAATAGTGCGAGACAACCTTCCTGGTTTTCTCGCGCACACACTCTTTCCTCCCGTCGCGGAAATTTTGTTGATTTATCGACAGTCTTACCCATCGATAAAGACAGAAATATGACAAAAAAATGAAAAGCGCCGGAAGCTCTGCTTCCGGCGCTCTTTTGTGCTTTTTCAGT
>CAZFJB010000221.1:0-2529 GCA_964519775.1 uncultured Oscillibacter sp. | reverse complement strand
TGCGGTGTTTACCTATCGGGAGCTGTTCCGGCAGGAGGATATCGAGCTGCACTACGAACCGGGGGAGGATGTACTTCCTGTGATCAACGGCGATGCCGAGCGGCTCAAGCAGGTGTTTTGCAATGTGCTGGACAATGCGGCCAAGCACGGCGGCGCTGGGGGCTGGATCGACGCATCCCTGACAAGGGAGGAGGCGGCCCAGGTGATCCGTGTCCGGGATCACGGCCCCGGCATTCCGGAGGCGGAGCTGCCCTTCGTCAAGCAGAAATTTTACAAGGGCTCTTCCAAGGCCCGGGGCAGTGGCATCGGTTTGGCGGTGTGCGATGAGATCATCAAGCTCCACGGCGGCGCCTTTGAGATCGCCAATGCCGAGGGCGGCGGCACGGTGGTGACCATCCGCTTGCCGGAAAAAGAATAAGAAATTTAGAACAAATGTTTGATTTTTAAAAATCCTTGTGGTATAGTGTGAAAGGAACAAAATTTATGGCAGAACAGCGGCAGGGTGCCTTCCGCACCAGCATCGGCGGGCAGGCGCTCATTGAGGGGATTTTGATGCGGGGGCCGGAGAAGCAGGCCATCGTGGTCCGGGATCAGAACGGGGAACTGGTGGAAAAGGTGGAGGAGCTGCGGTTCGTAAAGGACCGCTATCCCATCCTGGGCCTGCCGTTGATCCGGGGTACCGTGAATTTTCTGGCGGCAATGGTCAGCGGCGTGAAGGCGCTGATGTATTCCGCGGATTTTTACCCCGATGAAGAGGCGGCGCAGCCCTCCCGGTTCGAGCGGTGGCTGGAAAAGCATCTCAGCAGCGAAAAACTGGAAAAGGCCATCGTGGCTTTCGCGGTGGTGCTGGGCGTGGGACTGTCCGTGTTCCTTTTCATGGTGCTGCCCACACTGCTCACCGGCGGCATCCTGCACTTTTTCCCTGGTTTCCCCCTGTGGGGCCGGAATGTGATGGAGGGGCTTTTTAAGATCGTGATCTTCATGGCCTATTTGATCCTCTGCTCCAAGCAGAAGGATATTTACCGGGTCTTCCAGTATCACGGCGCGGAGCACAAGACCATTTTCTGCTATGAGGCGGGCTTGCCGCTGACGGTGGAAAACGTCCGCGTCCAGCCCCGGCACCATCCCCGCTGCGGCACCAGCTTTCTCTTTGTGGTGATCTTCGTGTCCATTCTGGTCTCCAGCGTGGTCTTTGGCATTTGGCCTGTTACCAATGCCGGACTGCGGACGCTGGTACATCTGCTGCTGCTGCCGCTGGTGGTGGGCATTACCTATGAGTTCAACCGCTGGGTGGGCCGCCATGTGCAGGAGAGCCACCTGGCGAAGGTCCTGACGGCACCGGGTATGTGGATGCAGAATTTCACCACCAACGAGCCGGACGACAGCATGATCGAGTGCGCCATCCGGTCGCTGGAACTGGTGCTGCCCGGTGAGCAGGGGAAGGATACCTGGTAAGATCCCCCAAAATTCGACAACGGAGCGTATTATGGCGATCACATATAACGATTTGTTTTTGGATATTCGCCGGGAACTGAAGGCCGGGGGCGTGATCGACACCACCCTGGAAGCCCGGGAGCTGGTGTGTTTCGGCGTGGGCAAAAGCCGGGAGGAGCTGACCCGGGACGGCCGGCTGTACGCCCCGCCGGAGCTGGAGCGCCGGGTCCGGGAGCTGACGGCCCGCCACCTGGCGGGAGAGCCGGTGGCCTATCTCATCGGCGAGTGGGAATTTTACGGTCTGCCCCTGGACATCTCCCGGGACGTACTGATCCCCCGGCCGGACACGGAGGTGCTGGTGGATCAGGCGGTGCCTTACATTCAGTCGCGGGGTGACTGCCGGGTGCTGGACCTGTGCGCCGGCAGCGGCTGCATCGGCCTGGCGGCGGCGTCCCAGTGCCCCCAATCCCATGTGGTGCTGGGTGAATTTTCTGACGCGGCCCTGAAGATCTGCCGCCAGAACATCCGGCGCAACGGCCTCACCGGCCGGGTCATCCCCATGCAGGTCAACGCCCTGGAGCGGCCGGACCGGGCCCTGGGCGAATTTCACTGCATCCTCAGCAACCCGCCCTATATCCCCCGTGGGGATCTGGCCGGACTGGACCACTCCGTCAAGGACTTTGAGCCGATGATGGCACTGGACGGCGGCGAGGACGGCCTGGATTTTTACCGGGCTATCTGCGAAAAGTGGGTGGAGGCGCTCGCTCCCGGCGGCCGGCTGTACTTTGAAGTGGGCATCGGCCAAGCGGACGCGGTGCTGCGGCTGATGCGTGCCCAGGGATTCGGAGATGTCCAGGTGATCAAGGACCACAACGAGATCCCCCGGGTGGTATTCGGAACCCTGTGCCAGGATGTATACAGTCAATAAAGGCCCTTTTTCGGGCCGCGCGGAATAGAAAAAACACTGTTTAGGAGGAAGATACTATGGCAAAAGAGAAAGGCCCTCTGCCCAATGCCGCTCCCGCGGAAGATAAAAAGCGGGCCATTGAGGCCGCCATGGGCCAGATCGAGAAAATGTACGGCAAAGGCTCCATC
>CAZFJB010000220.1:0-2530 GCA_964519775.1 uncultured Oscillibacter sp. | reverse complement strand
TGAAGCTGGATATGCTGGGACACGATGACCCCACCATGGTGCGCATGATGCAGGATCTCACCGGGGTGGACCCCCATGAGATCCCCCTGGATGACCCGGATACCATGTCCATTTTTACCTCCAGCAAGGTGCTGGGCTATGAGAATGACGAGATCCTGGGTCCCACCGGGGCTGTGGCTATCCCGGAGTTCAACACCCGCTTCACCCGCCAGATGCTCATCGACACCCAGCCCAAGGACTTCAATACCCTGGTGCGGCTCTCCGGCTTCTCCCACGGTACGGACGTGTGGCTGGGCAATGCCCGGGATCTGATCCTCAGCGGCACGGCCTCCGTTCTGGAAACGGTGGGCTGCCGTGACGACATCATGCTCTATCTCATCTCCAAGGGCCTGGACCCCAAGATGAGCTTCAAGATCATGGAGAAGGTCCGTAAGGGCAAGGTGAAAAAGGGCGGCTTTGACGAGGGCTGGGAGGAGGCCATGATGGAGCACGATGTGCCGGACTGGTACATTGAGTCTCTGGCCAAGATCGGCTATCTGTTCCCCAAGGCCCACGCCGTGGCCTACGTCATGATGGCCTTCCGCATCGCCTGGTTCAAGGTCCATGAGCCCCTGGCGTTTTACGCTACGTTCTTCTCTGTCCGGGCCAAGGCCTTTGACGCGGAATACTGCTGCGCCGGGATCGATGCGGTGAAGCGAAAGATCCGGGAGATCGAAAACAACAAGGACGCCACCGCGGTGGAGCAGAACCTGCTGACTACGCTGGAGGTCTGCTATGAGTTTTATCTCCGGGGGTTCCACTTTGACACCATCAATATCTACAAGTCTGACGCCACCAAGTTCCTGGTGACGGAAAACGGCCTGCTGCCGCCCTTTACAACGGTCCATGGCCTGGGCGAATCCGCGGCGCTGGACACGGTGGAAAAGCGGAAAGGGAAGGAGTTCATCTCCATCGAGGAGTTTGCCATGTGCTGCAATAAACTCTCCAAGACCCATATCGAGCAGCTCAAGGCTTTGGGAGCCTTCGCCGGCATGGCAGATACCAGTCAGATCACGCTCTTCTGAAAATGAGGAAGGTAAATCCAAGAAACGCTGCAATACAATCTGCGTAAAGTTAAAATGCTATACAGAAAACACGGTCTGTATCCCATGGATACAGGCCGTGTTTTTCATATATGAAGCGTCCCGGAGATAAAATGACTGCGGATAGAGTGCAAAAAAGCGCCCCTGTACCTTGTATGGTACAGGGGCGCCGCGCGTGATTTTCTCAGTTGTCCAGCTTGCTGCTGCACTTGGCCAGGAAACGGTCATTGCTGATGATGGCCCGGGTGTGGGCGCCGGTGCCGATGGGGCCTTTCTCGTCCCACGCTTTTACGGCGAAATCCACCATTTTTCCGTTTTCGGACACGGAGGTGATCTCCGCCTCTGCCCAGACCTTCATGCCCACAGGGGTGGGGGCGTCATGGGAGACGTTCAGGTGTGTGCCCACGCTGCCTTTTCTATCTTCCAGAAACTGCTGGAGGCAGCCCATGGCGGCGTTTTCCATCATGGCAGTCATAAAGGGGGTGCCGAACACCGGCAGCGCGCCGGAGCCGATGACGGCGGCGGTCAGCTCGGGGGTGACGGCCTTTTCAACGGTGAATTTTGTGCCAAGCTCGATCATAAGGGGTTCCTTTCTTTTCTATAGCGGGTCAGATGCCCAGCTCCGTCCACAGTTCGTTGTAGAGGGCCCGGGTCTCCTTGGGGAGGACCACATACATTTGGCAGCGGTCCAGGATCTCCTGGGGCGTGGCGATGATGTCCAGAGTCTCCTGATCCAGTTCCTCACCGTACTCTGCCTCATAGTAGGCGGGATACCGCTCCAGAGCCTCGCCGTTGGGAGAACCGTACCAGATGTAGTCCATGTTCCGCAGATTCGCCTCAGTGGAGGCCATGAAGTTGATCCAGGCTTCGGCCTCCGCCTTGTGGGGGGCGTCCTTCAGAACGCACATGGCATCCACGAACCAGTTGGAGCCCTCTTTGGGGATGACAAAGGCCAGATCCTCGTTATTCTCCAGCATGGTGAGGTAGTCACCGGCGTAGTAGGCGCTGACGGCGGCGTTGCCGCCCTCCATCTTGCCGTAGATCTCGTCCATGACGAAGGCCTGATACACGCCCCGGTGCTTGGCGTCCACAATGAGCTGCTGGGCCTCTCTCAACTGGGCTTCGTCCGTGGTGTTCAGGTCATAGCCCAGATAGAGCAGGGCGGTGGCCAGCGCGTCCCGGGAGTTGCGGAACATCAGCACGTTCCCGGCGTTGTCATCGCTGAACATGGCCTCCCAGCTATCGATGGGCTCGTCTACCATGGTGGTATTGTAAATGATGCCCACGGTGCTCCAGGTGTAGGGAACGGTGTAGAGATTCTCCGGGTCGTAGGGCAGGTTCTTGAAGCGGTCCTCAATGAGGCCAAAATTGGGGATGTTGCTGTAATCCAGCTCCTCCAGCATATCCTCCTCAATGAGCTGGGAGATCATGTAGTCGGAGGGGCAGAT
>CAZFJB010000219.1:0-2540 GCA_964519775.1 uncultured Oscillibacter sp. | reverse complement strand
TACCGACTCCAAGTTCATCCTCAACAGCATAGCGGACACGGTGAGTGACCTGAGAGATGACCTCAGCGATGTGGAGGACGCCCTGGAGGACTTGGAAGACGGCACCGGCGATGTGCGGCGCGTTCTCGGCAGTCTGGGGGATCTGCGCCGGAGCCTGACGGCGCTGCAGAACGCCCTGGGCGGCAGCGTTACCGGCGGTAGCACGGACAGTGACCAGAGCGGCAGCGCCGCCACGGCAACAGCCACAGTCAGCCAGGTGAAAAAGGCCCACAGCGCCTATGTGGAAGCCGACCGGGAGACGTTCTATCAGGCGCTGCTGGAGCTGAAGGGCACCTCCGGTGCCGCCACGGCCGCGGCCTCCGCTGTGGAAGCGGTGGAGGGCCTTGCGTCAGCCCAGGAAGCTCTGACGAGCCTTGAAAGCGCCCTGGCGGCCGCAACGGATGAAGCGGAGCGGGCGGCACTGCAAGCCCAGATCACCACGGCGGCGCGGCGGATACACCACTTGAGCCCAGCGAGAGCGTAGGCGGCGCGGTGGTGGATCTCATCGCCGGCGGTCTGGACAGCGCCATGGACGAGATCGCCGCCCTGCAAAGCTCCCTGACTCAGGTGATGAACCGACTGAAAAACCCCACCACCCAGGTGATCCATGATCTGGCGGCGCTGTGCGGCCGGATCGAGGACCTCTCCGGTATGATCAGCGACGCGGAGGATCTCTCTGCCGTCGTCCGGGAAGCCTCCGGCGACCTGCGGAGCATTCTCGGCGATGTGGAGGATCTGCAGGACACCCTGAATGACTACGAACCGGTTTTGCGGGAGAGCGTGAAGACCGTCAGCAATCTGAGCATCAGCGCGGTGAAGACCATCCGGGATACCCAGTCCCTGGTGACGGATACAGAGGCGCTGATGAAATCCACCGGTTCCGCTCTGGACAGCGGCACCAAGCAGACCCTGGAGGGACTGGCGGAGGTGCTGCGGCAGACGGCCCACACCATGGCTGCCGCCGGGGAGATGAAGGAGGCCAAGTCCAGCCTCGGCGAAATCATTGAGGACACCTGGCATGAGTATACCGGCGAGACCAACAATCTTTTGCTGATGGATGCCACGGCAGAGGCCGTATCCATGACGGACAGCCGCAACGCCGCACCGGAGAGCATCCAGGTACTGATCCGCACCCAGGAGATCCGGCAGTCTGACGACACGGCGGAGGAGACGGCGACCGCCCAGACGGCCCAGACCACTTTCTGGGGTCGGGTGGCCCAGATGTTCCGTGATTTCTGGTTGGCCATTACCGGCGTTTTCAAGGGAAAGGACTGATGCGCCATGCTGGGGAAAATTGCCCACGGCCTCAGCCGTAAGCCCAAACTGGTGGCAAGCATCGCCGTGCTGTTTCTGCCGGCGTATTACGCCCAGTCCCACGCGGAGATCTACTACAAGCTGGACGAGGCCCTGCCCCGGGACCTGCCCAGCATCGTGGCCAACGAAAAGCTCAAGGGCGACTACGATATGGATACCTCTCACTTCATCGTGCTGCGGGATGATATTTCCACCGCGGATATGAGCGAGCTGGAGCGCCGCGTGGAAGAGGTCCCCGGCGTGACGTCCAGCGTTTCCTACCACGCCATGCTGGGCACCGGCATCCCGAATTTCCTCATCCCTGACGCGGTGAAGGATATGCTCAAGCAGGGGGGCTATCAGCTCATGATGGTCAACTCCCGCTATGAGCCCGCCAGTGACGAGGTGGCCGCCCAACAGGATGCCATGAACGCCATTTTGAGCGACTATGATCCCAACGCCATGGTCACCGGCGAGGGGGCCATGTACCGGGACCTAATCGACACCACCGCCGTGGACTTCCAGGTGGCAAACTACCTCTCCATCGCCGCTATTTTGATCCTGGTGGGCCTGGTGTTCCAGTCCCTCTCTGTGCCGGTGGTGCTGGTGGCGGCCATTGAACTGGCCATTTTCATCAACCAGGGCATCAGCTACTTCACCGGCGCGGCCACGCCCTTTATCGCCCCCACCATCATTAGCTGCGTCCAATTGGGGGCCACGGTGGACTACGCTATTTTGATGACCTCCTGCTTTCAGGAGGAGCTGCGGAACGGTCACGACCGCATGGCGGCGGTGCGCATCGCCGCCGATTCCTCTGACGCCTCCATCATCACCAGTGCCCTGGTGATCTTCTGCGCCACGCTGGGCGTGTCCTTTGTCTCCTCCATCGACCTTATCGGCGCCATCTGCATCATGCTGGCCCGGGGCGCGCTCATCTCCGCCGCGCTGAGTATTTTCCTGCTGCCGGTGCTTCTGTACGTCTGTGAGCCGCTGTTCAACAAGACCAGCCGCTATTGGCGCACAGAAAAGGGCACCAAGGCGGCGGAATCCGGCGAGACGCCGGCGCTTCATTCCTGATGTATTTCGTTCCGAAAGGATCAAAAGGACCCCTGCCCGCGGAAAATTCCGCAGGCAGGGGTTTTTACGCTTTGTATCGTAACCGTAGGCGGTAAAGTCTGACACGGTGTAAAGATAGACGCCGCAGTCAT
>CAZFJB010000218.1:2468-2563 GCA_964519775.1 uncultured Oscillibacter sp. | reverse complement strand
AGAAGGGCCTGCGTTTCGCTATCCGTGAGGGTGGCCGTACCGTTGGTTCCGGCGTTGTTATCGACATCGCTGAGTAATCTCAAAGCCAAATAGGT
>CAZFJB010000218.1:0-2368 GCA_964519775.1 uncultured Oscillibacter sp. | reverse complement strand
TTCAACCTCCCGTCCGCTATGCGGACGGGAGGTTTGTTATACGGCCACCGGGGCCCCACAGCGTGGGGCGGGCCGCAAGGCCCGAACAAGTGTTTTGCGGAGCAAAACCTTGGCGCGGGCGGATTCATTTCGCCCGCGCAGGTAAAATAAAAGGGCTCCCATTTGGCCTGCCAAATGGGATTGGCCGTACCGTTGGCGACCGCGTTGTTATCGACATCGCTGAGTAATCTCAAAGCCAAATAGGTTTCAACCTCCCGTCCGCTATGCGGACGGGAGGTTTGTTATACGGCCACCGGGGCCTTGCGGCGTTATGATGCCGGCTCGGCGGGGAATACCAGCGTTCCACGGAAGCCATCGGCGCTGGTGCAGACCACATCGCCGGCCACCGGCAGCTCCTCGCAGACATAGAGATTGAGTTGGACGCCCTCGGGCCGTTGGGGATAATTGGTGACGGTATAGGTATAGCGGGTCACCTGCTTACCGCAGCAGCCGGTGAGGTCAAAGCCCTGCTCCTTTTGCAGCTCGTTGTATTCCACATAGTCACCCTTGAGCTGGGGCGGCAGCAGAAATTGCAGGGTGGTCACCGGTTCCGGCTCCACCTCCCAGCCCAGCTCCTTCAGATAGGCCACCCGCTCGGCGTTGCCGGTGAGCCGTGGGATCTCTTGGGGCGTCTCGCCGCCCCGGCCTAAAAACAGGATCAGAGCCATCAGGGCGGCACCGGCCAGGATCACCGCCAGGGCCACCTTTTTTCGTGTCAGTCGAATCGCGTGGATCATCATAGGAATCCCCCATTCCGCCGCAGTATGCGGCACAAATAGAAATGAAATTCTCCCCCACGGAATGGGGGATCATGCCATCATCGTTGGCTGCCCGAAGGGCGAGACGATGGGTTTTTCATGAAGGATCGTGTGATTTTTCACACGATCCCTCCTGCTTGTTTCTATTCCATTTCAGGCCGATTTATGATAGGATAGGGGTAAGAAAGTGGCCTCCGCGTCCGCGTCAGCGGAGAACGAGGCGAGGGCATCACAGAATATGGGGGAGCGGCTATGGCATTGCAGCGGCTGGACAAGATCATTGCGTCAACGGGGAAGTGGTCCCGGCGGGAGGTCAAGGACCTGATCCGGTTGGGGCAGGTGACGGTGAACGGCGCGCTCGCCCGGTCGGCAGAGGAAAAGGCGGACCCAGAGACGGCAGACATTGCTGTCAATGGTGAGGCCATCGCCTGGCGGGAATACACCTGGGTGATGCTCAACAAGCCGGCGGGCTACCTCTCCGCCACGGAGGACGGTAAGGGCGCCACCGTGCTGGACCTGCTGCCCAGGGAGCTGCAAAAGCAGGGCCTTTTCCCGGTGGGGCGACTGGATAAGGACACGGAGGGGCTGCTGCTCCTGACCAATGAGGGCGGTCTGGCCCACGATCTGCTGTCGCCAAAGAAGCACGTGGATAAAGAATACTATCTCCGGGCAGCAGGGCGGCTGACGGAGCGGGATCGCGCCGCCGCGGCAGAGGGGCTGATCTTGGACGACGGGCTGCACTGCCAGCCGGCGGAGCTGACGATCCTGCGCTCCGGGGAAGAGAGCGAGGCGCATATCACCATCCGGGAGGGGAAGTTCCACCAGGTCAAGCGGATGCTGGCCTATCTCGGTAAACCGGTGGTCTATCTTGAGCGGGTCCGCATGGGCAATTTGACATTAGATCCGGCGCTTTCCAGGGGAATGTACCGTTTTTTGACCCCGGAGGAGTACCAGGGATTGAAAAAAACGGTGGGGGAGGCCCGAAATGATCGAAACTTCAACAAAAAGTAATGTATTTTTTTGTTGAAAAAAGAAAAAACATCTTGCATATTCCCGAAAAAATCGCTATAATGATTTTGTTGACAATTTGCACAAAGAGATTTGCGCGGGCAGCTCCTGCGCGATCACGGGTATTCGTGTTGAGGAGGAACAGCTATGTCCGGAAGGATCTTTCAGAATGTAGTGCTGCAATTAAAGGAAAACACAGACCGGACCGTTGGTGTGATCGATGGCGAGGGCGTTGTGATCGCGTGCAGTGAGCTGGCGATGATCGGCCAGCGGTGGAGCGAGTATGTAGCGGCTGTCAACGGGGCCGCCGGCAGCATGGTGTGCTTTGACGGCAAGACCTTCAAGGCTCTCAGCGGCTGGGGGAACCAGTTTGACTATGCCGCCTTCGCCTTTGGCGACAATGAGATCAGCAAGACCATTTGTGCCATGGCCACCGTGGCGCTGAACGCCGCCAAAAGCTATTATGAGGAAAAGCATGACCGCGGCTCCTTTGTCAAGGACATCATTTCCGACAATATCATGCTGGGCGACATCTATATGCGGGCCAAGGAGCTGCGGGTGGC
>CAZFJB010000217.1:0-2577 GCA_964519775.1 uncultured Oscillibacter sp. | reverse complement strand
CCACCAGCTCCGTGCGGTGTGCGCCCTCCGTGCCTACATTTTCGTGCTCCACCTCGTAGAGCTTGCCATGCACAAAGGCGTGGACTTCCACACCCGCCGCCTGTCCCGCCCGTTTTACCGGGCTGGGTTTTTTTGGCGGCTTTTGTTTTGCCAGCTTTTCCTTGGCCTTATCCAGCTTTTCGCCCCGTTTTTCCATGCGGAGCTTGGATGCGGCGGCCTGTTCCTGCTGGCTTTTCTGGCGGAACTTGGATTTTGGGGACTTCGGGACACTTTGTCCCGAAGTGGCCCCCTTACTCGTCTTTTCGCTCATGGGCCATATCCTCCGGGCGGGTGGTCAGCAGATCATAAATCTCCCCTCGGGGGAAACGATCCACAAATGGGATGGTGACATTACCATAGAACAAAAGCCCCTCGCCGGAATTGGAATGGGTGATGTAGGAAAGCTGGTGCTCCGATATGCCAAGCTGTTTTGCGAGGATGGCCCGGTCACTTTGCGCCTGTGAAAGCAGCACCATGAAATCCGTGTTGTCGAGGATGTTCTCGATCTCACGGCTGGCCAGCAGGTCTTTCACATTTTGCGTGAGGGCGCTGGGTACACAGCCCTTTTTACGGAGCATCTTCCAGACGGCCACAAAGTAGCTGGCCGTCAGCGGGTCACGGAGCAGGACATGGAACTCGTCAAAGTAGCACCAAGTCGCTACCCCGGCCCGGTGGTTATCGTCCACCGCCTGCGTCACAAACTCGTTTGTGATGTGCATGGCGATTTTGCGGAGGTTTTCACCCATGCCCTTTAAGACGATGCACACCACCCGGCTCCGGGTTTTCACATTGGTATGATGGTTAAACAGATTGAGGGAGCCTGTGCAATAGAGCTCCAGCGCAGTTGCCACACGCTTTGCCTCGGGCTCGGGCTGTTTCAAAAGCTCCTCATACAAATCCTGCAACAAGGGCGTTTGCACCGTGTCAAGCCCCAGCGCCATCTCCCGGTACACCAGCCGCACACAGCGGTCGATCACCGTCCGTTCAATGGGCTGTAAGCCCTCCTTGCCTCCGAGAATGAGCTCGCACAGGGACAAGAGGAAATCCGCCTTCATAGAAAGGGGGCTTTCGCCGCCACTCATATTCAGTTGGATGTCCATCGGGTTTAAGTGGTGGGGGCTGTCCGGGGCAATCTCGATCACCTGCGCCCCCAGCCTCCGGGCCAGCGGGACATATTCGCCCATCGGGTCAACGATCACGATGCGGTCATTGGTGGCGAGGAACACATTGAGCAATTCACGCTTGGCCGCAAAGCTCTTGCCCGATCCCGTGGAGCCGAGGTACATCCCGTTGGCGGACTTCAGCTTTTTGCGGTCTGCCATGATGACATTGTGGGAGAGGGCGTTCATGCCGTAATAAAGAGCCTGCCCGCCCATGCGGAGCTCCCTTGTCATAAAGGGAATAAAAATCGCCGTGGAGCTGGTAGTCATACCCCGCTGGATCTCAATGCCGTTATAGCCGAGGGCCAGCGCAGACACAAAGCCCTGCTCCTGCTGCCAGTCCAGCCGCTTTAAGGCGCAGTTATATTTCTGTGCGATGCCGCCCACGGTAAACACATCGTTTTCCAGCCGCTGGCGTTTAGGGGCGAGGTTTACCACCGTAAAGGTCAACAGGAACATTCTTTCATTCCGGGACTGGAGATCGGCCAGCAGCTCGGCGGCGTCCTTGGAAAAGGTGATGAGATCGGGCGGGAGTATCTCCATATCGTACCCGGCCCGGACGGCCTTTTTCTGTTCCTCGGCCTTCATGCGCCCAATATCGCTGATCTTGCCCTTGATGGTCTTAATGGCCTTGAGCTGATCCACCGTCTGGATGTGCATGGTGACGGTCAGCTCGGCATCCAGCTCCAGAATTTCAGCCAGCAGCTTGTCAGAGAGCTCCGATGCTAAAATCTGCAAGTAGGAAACGGCTCCCCAATAGCGGCCCACCCGGAAAGTGCGGCTGTCCCTAAAATCAAAGCTGTCCGGGGCGATATAGTCCTTCGTCCCCAGCCCGGTCTTGGGGATGTCCTTCCACGAAAAGCGGAACGGCTCATGGCCGCCGGGGTGCATCTGGCTGTGGAGCAGGGCCAGCCGATCCCGCCCATCGAGGGGGAGGGACTGAACGCCCAGCCGATGGAGGTTGCCCATCACATCGGCCTCCACACGCTCCAGACGGGGGCGGGCCTCGGCCACACCCTCGGCGGGGAGCCCAAAGGTGATGTACTTTGTGCGCTCAATGCCGTTGTTGCTCTTGGCGATCTGATTTTTCAGCATCCCGGTAAATTCCTCCCGGACGCTGTTGTACTCGTCCTCGGCGGGCGGGATATTCACCTTGTAGCGGCTGCGGTCACGGGATCGGCGGTTGATAAAGGAAAGCTGGAACGGCAGGGAGCTGTCAAAGTAATTGAGGAATGAGCTCCAGCCGCCGAAAATGGCCGTCTGATCCTCGGTGGACGCCACGGAATAGTTGATGTCCTCATATTCCACGGTTTTTGTGTAAAGGCCGCCGGGGAGCTGGCACACGCCGTCCGGGTGCATGGCGATATAGGGGATGGTC
>CAZFJB010000216.1:0-2589 GCA_964519775.1 uncultured Oscillibacter sp. | reverse complement strand
GGAAAGGAGGTCACGCTATGTTTGAAACGGAAGACCGTGATGCGTTGGTAAAAGAGATCGAGGAGCTTGTGATCCGAAAACGATATGCCGAGCTGCGTGACCTTCTGCTGCCTCTGGAGGCGGCGGACATCGCCATCCTGGCTGACGAGCTGGACGATGAGAAGACATTGCCCCTTCTGTTCCGGCTCCTGCCCAAGGAGCAGGCGGCAGAGGTGTTCGTGGAGCTGGAAAGCGACCAGCAGGAGCTGCTGATCCGGGGCTTCTCCAACACTGAGCTGAAGGAAGTGCTGGACGAGCTGTATCTGGACGATACCGTCGACATTGTGGAGGAAATGCCCGCCAACGTAGTCAAGCGGATCCTGAAGCACTCCGACCCGGACATGCGCAAGAGTATCAACGAGATCTTGAAATACCCGGAGGACTCCACCGGCAGCATCATGACCACGGAGTTCGTGGATCTGAAGGAGACCATGACGGTGGAGGACGCCCTCAAGCGCATCCGCCGCACCGGCCCCGATAAAGAGACCATCAACATCTGTTACGTCATCGATGACCGCCGCCATCTCATCGGTCTGCTGTCTATCCGGACACTGCTGCTGGCGGAGGAGACGGCGATCATCGGGGAGATCATGGAGCGGAACTTCATCTCCGTCCAGACTTTGGACGACCAGGAGGAAACCGCCCAGGCCCTGAGCAAATACGACTTTTTGGCCCTTCCCGTGGTAGACACGGAAAACCGGCTGGTGGGCATCGTCACCGTGGACGACGCCATGGACGTTATCGAAGAGGAGACCACCGAGGATATCGAAAAGATGGCGGCTATGCTGCCTTCTGACAAGCCGTATCTGAAAACCGGCGCTTTCGAGACCTTTCAGTCCCGTATCCCGTGGCTGCTGGTGCTGATGCTCTCCGCCACTTTTACCGGTATCATCCTCACCCATTTCGAGGCGTCACTCTCCGCCTGCGCCATTTTGACTTCCTTCATTCCCATGCTCTCCGGCACCGGCGGCAACAGCGGCACGCAAGCCTCCACCGCCGTTATCCGCGCTCTGTCACTGGGCGAAGTGGAGTTTTCCGATCTGTTACAGGTGCTCTGGAAGGAATTCCGTGTCTCCATCTGCTGCGGTCTGTGCCTCGCCTCCGCTAACTTTGTAAAAATGATGCTGGTAGACCGCTGGCTGATGCGCAATCCCGCTGTGACGCCGCTTGTGGCGCTGGTGGTGTGCTGCACGCTGGTAGGCACCGTTATCTGCGCCAAGCTTGTGGGCTGCACCCTGCCCATCGCGGCGGAGAAGATCGGTTTCGACCCGGCGGTGATGGCCTCTCCCTTCATCTCCACCATCGTGGACTCCATCTCTCTTTTGATCTACTTCCAGTTCGCCGCGCTGATGCTGAAGATCTGACGCCGCCTCCTCTTCCCTGCGGAAAAGCCGCCCTCCGCAGGCGTTCCGGGCTTGACACCGCCTTCAAATCCTGCTATTCTATGGGTTATAAACAGCGTGTTGAACGGAAAGAGTACCATGCCTCCAAAGAGCAGAGAGGGCGCGTCACCGGCTGAAAGCGTGCCTGCGGCGGAGCCTGGGAAAGTGCGTCCGGGAGCGCGGGGGATGCAGACGCCCTCCGGCCAGCCCACGTTACGGGTCATTGAGTGAAAAATGAGAGTGGAACCGCGGTTTTTTTGATCGCCTCTCGTGCCCAAACCGGCGCGGGAGGCGTTTTTTCGCGCCGCGCCGAATAGAGTCGAAAGAAGAAAGGATGAACGTTATGTATCTTTACAACTCCGCCACCCATAAAAAGGCTGAATTCACCACCCACACCCCCGGTCATGTGGAGATGTATACCTGCGGCCCCACGGTGTATCACTTCGCGCACATCGGCAACCTCCGCAGCTATATCATGGAGGACGTGCTGGAAAAATTCCTGCGCTATGCCGGCTATGATGTGAACCGTGTCATGAACATCACTGACGTGGGCCATCTGACCTCTGACGCTGACGAGGGCGAGGACAAGATGGTCAAGGGCGCCAAGCGGGAACACAAGACCGTGCTGGAGATCGCCCAGTATTATACCGACGCGTTTTTTGACGACTGCCGCAAGCTGAACATCAAGCGGCCCGACGTGGTCCAGCCCGCCACCGGCCTGATCGATGATTATATCAAGATCATCACCAAGCTGCTGGACACCGGCTATGCCTACCACGCCGGCGGCAACATCTATTTTGACACCTCCAAGCTCAAGCGCTACTATATCTTCAACGACCACAATGAAAACGACCTGGCCATCGGCGTTCGGGAGGGCGTGGAAGAGGACACCAACAAGAAGAACAAAAACGACTTCGTCCTCTGGTTCACCAAGTCCAAGTTTGAAGATCAGGCCCTGAAGTGGGACTCCCCCTGGGGCGTGGGCTATCCCGGCTGGCACATTGAATGCTCCGGCATCTCCATGAAGTATAACGGCGAGTATCTGGATCTCCACTGCGGCGGCATCGACAACGCCTTCCCCCACCACACCAACGAGATCGCCCAGTCTGAAAGCTATCTGGGCCATCCCTGGTGCCCCCAGTGGTTCCATGTGGCCCACCTGAACACC